>DAIOGY010000105.1:0-5732 GCA_036745005.1 Acidimicrobiales bacterium
GGCGTCTCGATGAAGCCGTACTCGTTGATGCGCGCGTAGTTGGCCAGGTAGCCGATCAGGCCGACGTTGGGGCCCTCGGGGGTCTCGATCGGGCACATGCGCCCGTAGTGGCTCGAGTGCACGTCGCGCACCTCGAGGCCGGCGCGCTCGCGGCTGAGCCCGCCCGGTCCCAGGGCCGAGAGGCGCCGCTTGTGGGTCAGGCCCGACAGCGGGTTGTTCTGGTCCATGAACTGGCTCAGCTGGGAGGTCGCGAAGAACTCCTTGATCGCCGACATCACCGGACGGATGTTGATCAGCGTCTGGGGCGCGATCGCCTCGACGTCCTGGGTGTTCATGCGCTCGCGCACGACGCGCTCCATGCGCGACAGCCCGGTGCGCAGCGCGTTCTGGATCAGCTCGCCCACGCTGCGGATGCGCCGGTTGGCGAAGTGGTCCTGGTCGTCGATGTGGTACGTCGTCTCCTTGGCGGTGCGGTCGCGCGCCAGGTTGAGCAGGTAGGTCGCCGTGGCCAGCACCTCGGCCTTGGCCAGCACGTGCAGGCCGGTGTGGGGGCGCTCGAGCAGGTCACCGAAGAGCTCGACGTTCTTGGCGACCTCGCTGCCGAGCTTGCGGTTGAGCTTGTAGCGGCCCACGCGCGACAGGTCGTAGCGCTTCTCGGAGAAGAAGGCGCCCTCGAAGTACTGGCGCGCGGCCTCGACGGTCTGGACCTCGCCGGGACGGGCGCGCCGGTAGATCTCGAGCCAGGCGGTCTCCTGGCTGGCCCGCGCGAAGTTCTCGGGGGTGTCGTCCAGGTTGTACTTGTCCATGTGGCGCGCGACGTCGGTGAGCGCCTTCTTCCAGTCCGCGTGGAACTGGTCCTCCAGGAAGTCGAAGTGCGCGACGAAGCGCTCGAAGAAGGGCTCGTCCATCGACGTGTCCAGGGCGCGCAGGAGGGTGAAGATCGACACGCGGCGCTTTCGCGCGATGCGCGCACCGGCGTTGGCGGACTTGTTGCGCTTCTCTTCCAGGTCGACCTGGAGCCATTCGCCGCGGCTCGGGTGGATGGTGCCCTCGAAGGCGACCTTCTCGTCCTTGCCGGGCTGGAACAAGACGCCCGGCGAGCGCACGAGCTGGGTGACGACGACGCGCTCGGTCCCGTTGATGATGAAGGTCCCCTGCTCGGTCATGATGGGGAAGTCGCCCATGAAGACCGTCTGCTCCTTGATCTCTCCGGTCTCGGAGTTGAGGAAGCGCGCGCGCACGAAGATCGGCTGGCTGTAGGTCGTCGCGCGCTGGCGGCACTCTTCGACCGTGAACTTCGGCGGGCTCTTGAGGTCGGCGTCGTCGGGGTCGAACTCCAGCTCGAGCGAGAGGCGTCCGGTGAAGTCGGTGATCGGCGAGATCGCCTCGAAGGCCTCGCGCAGCCCCTGCTTCATGAACAGGTCGAAACTGTCCCGTTGGATTTCGAGGAGGTTGGGCAGGGGATGAGCCTCACCCAGGGCCGAGAAATTGAAGCGCTCTGGGCTAGTAGACCGAGACGTCAACGGTCAATCCTCCGTGTAGGTGGGCGGTTAGAGGGCGTATCCACGCGCAAAAGCGACGCCAAGAGACGGCGAAGCAAAGCCCAGGGACACGGTCATACGAGTCTAGCGGCATTTAGCGCCGACGCGCAACTAGCGCTCCCCAATGTGGGCAGCGCGACCGCTTCTGCGGTGGACTCACCCTAGGCAGAATCGAGCCCCGGGTCAAGTACCGCGCCGGCGCCTCCCCCGGGCCCGGATCTCCGGTCCCGGGGGTCGGCGCCAGAGCCCAGGAACTACTTGAGTTCGACGGTCGCGCCGGCGGCCTCGAGGGCGGCCTTGGCCTTCTCCGCGTCGGCCTTGGAGACCTTCTCGAGCACGGGCTTGGGGGCGCCGTCCACGAGGTCCTTGGCCTCCTTGAGGCCCAGGCTCGTCAGCGATCGGACCTCCTTGATGACCTGGATCTTCTTGTCGCCGCCGCTGGTGAGGATGACGTCGAAGTCGCTCTTCTCCTCCGCCGCGGCCTCGTCGGCGCCCGCGCCGCCGGCGGCCGGCGCCGCGGCCACCGCCACCGGGGCGGCGGCGGTCACGCCGAACTTCTCTTCGAACTCCTTCAACAGCTCGCTGAGCTCGATAACCGTCAGCGCGGCGATGCCGTCGAGGATCTGCTCCTTGGTCAAGGTTGCAGCCATGGTGATTCCTTTCTGTAGATGATGCGTTACTGGTCGGCCGGTTCGTCCTCGGCGCCGGCGTCGGGCGCCTCGGCGGTGTCGGTCGCGTCAGCGCTGGGCGCCTCGTCAACCGGTCCCTCCGCGACGTCCGGGGCGGGTGCCTCGGTGGTGTCGGTCGCGTCAGCGCCAGGCGCTTCGTCGACCGCGACCTCCGCGACCTCGGTCGCGGTGTCGTCGCTCGCCGCGGGCGCGGCGTCCTCGACCCCGGCCGGAGTCTCGGCGGCCTCGGGCTCGACCGGCGCCGGGGCGACGAGGCCGCCCTTGGCGTCGATCAGGGCCGAGAGGCCGTAGGCGAGGTTCTGGGGCACGGCCTTGAGCAGGCCGGCCAAGGTGCGCAGCGGCGAGGCCAGCAGTCCGGCCATCTGGGAGAGCAGGACGTCGCGGCTCGGCAGGTCCGCCAGGGCGGTGAGCTCGGACTTGGTCAGCGCCTGGCCGTTGAGCACCCCGCCCTTGACGATCAGCGAGGGGGTCTCGCGGGCGAAGTCGCGCAGCGCCTTGGCGACGGCCGAGACGTCGCCGTCGACGAAGGCGATCGCCGTGGGGCCCTCGAGGAACACCGCGATCGACTCGACCGACGTGCCGGCGATGGCGCGGCGCACCAGGGTGTTCTTGAAGACCTTGTAGTCCGCGCCGAGCGAGCGCAGCTGGCGACGCAGCGAGGAGATCTGGGCCACGCTGAGGCCGCGGTACTCGGTGACGACGGCGGTGGTCGTGGTGGCCACGCGCGCGGCGACCTCGTCGACGGTGGCGACCTTGTCCGGTCGGACCTTGCTCATCTGGCTCCCTCTCCGGATGCCGCCCGGTACGGGCCGGGACATCGAAGCGAGCCGGGCCTCGCGGCCGACTCGAACTCCTCGTCGGGCGGGCCGTGGCCCTTTACGTGGTCTCCCACACCGGATGTCTTCGGCGTTCTACGTCTGTGGCACTTTCGTGCGAAGGGTCAGCCTACCCGCGCACGCGCCGCGGCGTCAAAACGCTCAGCAGAGCGCCGCCCTGGATCTGGGACGTGAGCTGGGCAATCATCGCCGGGGTGATCACCGTGGCGCCGGTGGGCGCGACGACGGGCGTGGCCGCGTGGGCCAGCGTGACGTCCACGCCGACGCTCGCGTCGCCCTGCGAGCCGTTGGGTGCGGTGACCTCCAGGGAGACCCCGGTGGCGGTCGAGCCCGACATCGTGAAGGCGATCGTGTAGGTGCCCTTGACGCCGGTCGCCGCGTTGGTCGAGCCGGTGAGCCCCTGGATCGCCGGCAGCACCGCCTTCACCACGGAGTCCAGCGTGCCGGTCTGGGAGAAGCCGCCTCCCGCCAGGGTCGTGTAGGGCGTGCGCTCCATCAGCGCGCTCAGCGCATCCAGCACGGCCCGCGCGGCCGCCGTCTCCTTGTTGGTCACGGCGGTGTTGACGGTGGTCGTGGGCAGGAAGGAGGTGAGGGCGCTCTCGGAGACCTCGAACCACCGCCCGCCGAAGAGGAGCGCGGCGGCCGCCAGCTGCGACGCGGTCACCTTGACGCCCGGGATCGAGGCCAGCGCGGCGACGTTGAGGTTGACGTAGAGGTTGGAGTCGACCTGGCGCAGGTCGACCAGCGTCTGGTCGCCGGCGTTGAGGGTGAGCTGGGAGTTAACGTGCCCGTTCGACGACGACAGCGCCGACCCGTCCGTGCTCGAGTAGTTCATGTCGGCCGACAGGGCGTGCAGCGCGCCCTGCGCCGGCGCCGTGCCGGCGCCCGAGGCGTTGACCGTGAGGTGCACCTGCAGGTCGGCCGAGGACCCGATCGACGTGATCGCCGTGTCGATCGTGGCGGTCGCCCCGCAGGCGGCGAGGACGAGCGAGGAGGCCAGGGCCCCCAGAATCCAGAGCTTGCGCATCATGACACCCCTTCCGCCGGCGACCTCACCGTACCGCCCGACGGCGACGCCCGCCGCCGAACGACGTTCTGGTCGCCGGGCACCGATCGGGACGTCGGGCGCCGGGCCGGCGCCCGGGAGCTACGCGCTGGCGAGAGCCTCGTCGACGTCGCGCACCCGCGCTGGATCGACCTTGACCCCGGGGCCCATCGTCGACGAGAGCGTCACGCTCAGCAGGTAACGGCCCTTGGCGCTGTGGGGTTTGACGCGGGTCAGCTCGTCGATCACGGCCTGGACGTTGCGCACGAGGTCCTCGCGGCTGAAGCTCACCTTGCCCACGCGCAGCTGCACGTTGCCGATCTTGTCGGTGCGGTACTCCACGCGACCGCCCTTGAACTCGGTGACCGCCTTGGCGACGTCGGTGGTCACCGTCCCCGTTTTGGGGTTGGGCATCAGGCCGCGCGGGCCCAGAACCCGGCCGAGCCCGCCGACCTTGCCCATGAGCTCGGGCGAGGCGATCGCCACGTCGAAGTCGAGGAATCCCCCGGCGACGCGCGCCACCAGGTCATCGGCTCCCACCACGTCGGCGCCGGCGTCGCGGGCGGCCTGGGCCGCCTCGCCATCGGCGAACACCGCCACGCGGTTGGTCTTGCCGGTGCCGGCCGGCAGCGTGATCGTGCCGCGCACGATCTGCTCGGCCTTGCGCGGGTCCACGCCCAGGCGCACGGCCAGCTCGACGGTCTCGTCGAACTTGGCGCTCGCCAGGCCCTTGACCTTGTCGACCGCCTCGACGACCGGGAGCGTTCCTTCGCGGTCGACCTGGGCCAGGGCGTTGTTGTACTTCTTGCCGTGCTTCACCGTTCTCTCCTAGTCCGCCACCGTGATGCCCATCGAGCGCGCGGTGCCGGCCACCTGCAGGGCCGCCATCGCGAGGTCGTCGGTGTTGAGGTCCTTCAACTTGGTCTTGGCGATCTCGGTGACCTGCTCGGCGGTCACGCTGGCCACCGTCTCGCGGCCGGCCAGGTGCGCCCCCTTGTCTACCCCGGCGGCCTGGCGCAGCAGCACTGCGGTCGGCGGGGTCTTGAGCACGAACGTGAACGTCCGGTCCTCGTAGATCGAGATGTCGACCGGGATGACGGTGCCCCTCATCGACTCGGTGGCCGCGTTGTACTGCTTGCAGAACTCCATGGTCTGGACCCCGTGGGGCCCCAGCGCGGTGCCCACCGGCGGCGCGGGCGTGGCGCCCCCGGCCTCGAGCTGGATCTTGACGACGGCGACGACCTTCTTGGCCATGACTCTCTCCTTAGCCGATCTAGAGCTTCGTGACCTGGGTGAAGTCCAGCTCCACCGGGGTCTCGCGCCCGAAGATGTCCACGAGCACCTTGACCTTCATCTGGTCCTCGTTGATCTCGGCCACGTGGCCCGAGAACGTCGCGAAGGGGCCGGACTTGATCTGGACGGTGTCGTTGACCTCGAACTCGTGGGTGGGCATCCGGCGCTTGATGACCGGCTGCTCGACGCCCTCGACGTGGGGGCGGATGATGTTGTCGACCTCACGGCGCGTGAGCGCGGTCGGACGGGTCTTCTCGGCGCCGACGAAGCCGGTGACCCCGGGCGTCGAGCCGATGACGTAGAAGATCTCGGGGTCCGGCTCGCAGCG
>DAIOGY010000106.1:0-5651 GCA_036745005.1 Acidimicrobiales bacterium
GGTCCCACTCCTCGCCCATGGGTGGGCGCACGCCGAACTGCTCGACGACGTCGCGGGCGTAGGAGCGGAACGCGTCGGTGCCCATGGCGAACGCCGAGGGGGCCGATCCCACGATCCGGTAGCGCTCGGGGAAGAGTCCCGCCGACGCCAGGTGGAACAGCCCGGGGATGATCTTGCGCTTCGCGAGATCACCGGTCGCGCCGAAGAGGACGATGACGTGGTTGTCGGGGATCTCGGCACCCATGTCGACCGCGCGATGACTCATGACTCGGCTCCTCTCACTGTGCGCACCACCTGGTCACCGGTGCCGACGATGACCTCGCTCACCAGCTCGGGGCCGAAGAGGCCGTGGGAGATGACGCCGGGTGTCGCCGACAGCGCCCGGGCCAGGGCCGCGGGCTCCACCAGCTCGCACTGGTAGTCCGCGAGCACTCCCCCGTCGGGGCTGGGGCCCCCAACGCGCGGGGTCGTCGGCGCCACCCGCCGCAGCGTCGACGCCAGGCCGAACGCCGAGAGCTCCAGGGGCACCGGTCCGTGGAGCTCGTCGACCAGCTTGGACGAGTCGGCGATGACGACGAAGCGATCGGCCGACGCCGCGACGATCTTCTCGCGCGTGTGCGCACCACCGCCGCCCTTGATCAGCCAGCCGCTCGCTGCGATTTGATCGGCGCCGTCCACCGCGAGGTCGAGCTCGTCGGCCCGGTCGAACTCCTCGACCACCAGTCCCCGAGCGACGGCGGCGTCGAAGGTGTGCGGCGACGTCGCCACGTACACGGCCCCCGGGGACCGCTGAGCGAGCGCGTCGAGGAGGTAGGCCACGGTCGAACCGCTCCCGAGGCCGACGCGCATGCCGTCGCGCACGAGCTCCGCGGCCGCGTGCGCCGCTCGTCGCTTCTCGTCCTCGACGTCTCTCACGCCAGCGCCGATCGGTCGGCCATGATCAGGGAGCGGCGCGCCTCGACCCGTCCGGCGGGGATGGCGGTGTCGCCCGCGAGGAGCTGGGACAGGGCCGCGCGCTTCTCGGAACCCGTGACGAGCCAAAGAAGCTGGTTCGCGCGCGCGAGCGCCGGGTACGTGAGGGTCATGCGCCGATAGCCCTGGTACGCGCCGGTGAGCGTGACGAGTCGATCGGCCACCTCGAGCGCGGGGTCGCCCGGGACCAGCGACGCCGTGTGACCGTCGGGACCCAGGCCCAGGTGCACGAGGTCCAGTCGGGCGGGCAGCAGCGCGCCGTAGCGCCGAGCGGCGCCGTCCAGGTCCTCCTCGTTGACCGGCATCGCCTCGATGACCGGTGCGGACGTCGAGAGGCTCTCGACCAATCCCGTGAGGTTGCGCTGCCGGTCGCCCGGCGGCGCCACCCGTTCGTCCACCTGGTAGACCACGGTCCGGTCCCACGGCACGTCGCGAGTGTCTAGCTCGGCGAACATGCCCTCGGGCGTGCGGCCGCCGCTCACCGCACAGGTGAACGACCGTGACCGGCCGACCACGTCGCTGGCGAGCTCGAAGAGGTAGTCGGCCGCGGCGACGGCGGCGTCGTCAGCGTCGGCGAACTCGCGCAGCTCGTGGTGCACCTCAGGAGGGCTTCTCTACGTGCCCGCCGAACTCCGAGCGCATGGCCGAGAGGACCTTGGCGGCGAACTCGCCGTTGCCCCGAGATTCGTAGCGCTGCCAGAGCGCCGCGCTGATGACCGGCGCCGGGACCGACTCGTCGATGGCCGCCTCGACCGTCCACCGGCCCTCGCCCGAATCCGAGACCCGGCCGCTGAAGTCGGCCAGCTCGGGCGATCGGGCCAGCGCGTCAGCCGTCAGGTCGACCAGCCACGAACTCACGACCGACCCGTGGCGCCAGACCTCGGCCACCTCCGCGACGTCGATGTCGAAGGAGTAGAACGCGGGGTTGCGCAGCGGGGTGGTCTCGGCGTCGGCCTCGACCGACGAGAGCCCCACGTTGGCGTGCTTGATGATGCTGAGCCCCTCGGCGATCGCGCCCATCATCCCGTACTCGACGCCGTTGTGGACCATCTTGACGAAGTGGCCCGCGCCGTTGGGGCCGCAGTGCAGGTAGCCGCGCGGCGCGGTCCCGTGGGCCCGCGAGCGGCCCGGGGTGGCCTCGGTGCCGTCGTCGCCCGGGGCGATGGACGCGAAGATGGGGTCGAGGCGGGCGACGACCTCGTCGTCGCCGCCGATCATCAGGCTGTAGCCGCGCTCGAGACCCCACACGCCGCCGCTCGTCCCGCAATCGACGTAGTGGACGCCGAGACTGGCCAGTTGGCCCGCGCGCGTGATGTCGTCGTGGTAGTAGGAGTTGCCGCCGTCGATGACCGCGTCGCCGGCGCTGAGGTGGCGGACCAGTTCGTCCAGGGCGCCCTGGGTGACCGCCGCGGGCAGCATCAGCCAGACGACCCGGGGAGGTTCCAGCTCGGTCGCGAAGTCGGCGAGGGACGCCGCGGCGACGATGCCGTCGCCCTCGATCGAGCGCACGGCGTCAGCGTTCACGTCGTAGACGACGCAGGTGTGGCCGTCGCGCACCAGGCGATGGACGAGGTTGGCCCCCATCCGGCCCAACCCCACCATGCCCAGTCGCATCGGACTAGCGGTCGCCATCGGGAACCTCTTTCCTCTTCAGTGCTCGGTAGTGCGCGATGAGCGCGTTCGTCGACGAGTCGTGGGCCAGGACCGGGTCGTCAACCGCCACGAGCTCGGGGATGATCGCGACGGCGAGGACCTTGCCCAGCTCCACGCCCCACTGGTCGTAGGAATCGATGCCCCAAATGGCGCCCTGGGTGAAGACCGCGTGCTCGTAGAGCGCGATGAGCGAGCCCAGCAGTCGCGGGGTCAGCACCTCGGCCACCAGCACGTTGGTCGGGCGATTGCCCTCCATCACCCGGTGGGCGAGCTCGGACTCGGCGACGCCGTCGGCGCGCAGCTCGGCCACGGTCTTGCCGAAGGCGAGCGCCTGGGCCTGGGCGAAGACGTTGGAGGAGAGGATGTCGTGGTGATCGCCCAGGGGGTTGAGGCTCTTCGCGAAGCAGATGAGGTCGAGGGGCACGATGGTGGTGCCCTGGTGGATGAGCTGGTAGAAGCTGTGCTGGCCGTTGGTCCCCGGCTCGCCCCAGTAGATGGGACCGGTGTTGTAGGCGAGCTCGGCGCCGTCCACGGTCACGTGCTTGCCGTTGGACTCCATGGTGAGCTGCTGGAGGTAGGCGGGCAGGCGCTTGAGGTACTGGTCGTAGGGCATCACCCCCACGGTCGGAAAGGCGAAGAAGTCACGGTTCCACACGCCCAGCACGCCCATCAGCACCGGGAGGTTCTGGTCGAGGGGGGCGGAGCGGAAGTGCTCGTCCATGTCGTGGAAGCCCGCGAGGAGCTCGGCGAAGCCCTCGGGCCCGATGGCCAGCATCGTGGAGAGTCCGATGGCCGAGTCCATGGAGTAGCGCCCGCCGACCCAGTCCCAGAAACCGAACATGTTCGCCGTATCGATGCCGAAGGCCGCCACCTTCTCCGCGTTCGTCGACACCGCGACGAAGTGGCGCGCGACCGCGGACTCGTCGCCCAGTCGCTCGAGCAACCACGCTCGCGCCGAGTGGGCGTTGGTGAGCGTCTCGAGCGTGCCGAAGGTCTTGGACGAGACGATGAAGAGCGTCTCGGCGGCGTCGAGGTCGCGCACCGCCTCGACGAAGTCGCTGGCGTCGACGTTGGACACAAAGCGGAACGTCAGGTCGCGCCGGCTGTAGCAGCGCAGCGCCTCGTAGGCCATCACCGGTCCCAGGTCCGAGCCGCCGATGCCGATGTTGACGATGTTGGTGATGGAGCGACCGGTGTGCCCTCGCCACTCGCCCGATCGCACCGCGCGGGCGAAGGTCGCCATCTGGTCGAGCACCCCGTGGACCTGGGCGACGACGTCGACCCCGTCGACGATCAACGACGCCTCCCGGGGCATCCGCAGCGCGACGTGCAGGACCGCGCGGTCTTCCGAGACGTTGATGTGCTCGCCGCGAAACATCGCGTCGCGCCGGTCCGCCAGCCCCGATTCGCTGGCGAGCTCTACGAGCAGTCGCATCGTCTCGTCGGTGACGCGGTTCTTCGAGTAGTCGAGGTAGAGGCCCGCCGCCTCCGCGTGGAGCCGATCGCCTCGTCGGGGGTCCTCGGCGAAGAGCTCGCGGAGGTGGCGCGGCGCGATCTGGGCGTGGTGGGCCTCGAGGGCCGCCCAGGCCCCGCGCTGGCGCAGCGGCGCCACGGTCATCGAGTGCCCTCAGCGCCAGTGAGCTGGTCGTCGATGCGTGCGAGCAGATCGGTCCAGCTCGCGACGAATGCCGCGGCGCCGTCTCTTTGCAGCGTCGTCGCCAGCGCCGCCGTGTCCACGCCGGCGTCACCGAAGCGCGCCAGGAGCGCGTCGTCGCCGTCGCGCGCGAGCGCCTCGCCCACCGTCCCGTGGTCGTCGACGGCCTCCAGCGTCGAGTCGGGCATCGTGTTGATGGTGAGCGGGGCGACGAGGCCCTCCACGTAGAGGGTGTCGGAGGCGGCGGGGTCCTTGGTCTTGGTGCTCGCCCACAGCAGGCGCTGCACGCGCGCGCCCGAGTTCTGCAGGGCCTGGAAGCGCGCGGACTCCATCACGTCACGGTACGCGCGGTACGCGCCACGCCCGACCGCCAGGCCCAGCTGGTTCCTCAGGTCGGCGGGCACGCTCGCGGCCACCGCGACGTCCCAGCGCGAGATGAACACCGACGCGACGCAGTCCACCGCCGGGTTGAGGCCGGCGGCCACCCGCCGCTCGACCCCGCGAAGGTACGCGGCAGCACAGGCTCGATACTGAGCGGCGTCGAAGAGCAGGGTCACATTGATGGGCACGCCCGACGCGACGCATTCCTCGATGGCGGGCAGGCCCTCGGGCGTGCCCGGGATCTTGACGAAGAGGTTCGGGCGTGCCGCGCGCTCGTGCAGGGCCTTGGCCTCCGCGACGGTGCTGGCCGTGTCGTAGGCGAGCAGTGGCGAGACCTCGAGTGAGACCCATCCGTCGACGCCATCGGTGCGCTCGTGAATCGGTGCGAAGAGGTCAGCGGCGCGCCGCAGGTCGGCGATCGCCAGATCGAAGAAGACGTCCTCGCTCGAGCGGCCGTCCCGCGGCGCTGCGGCGATCGCCTCGTCGTAGGCGCCCGTGGCGATCGCCGCATCGAAGATCGAGGGATTCGACGTCAGCCCGGACAGGTGGTGGGTTTCGACGTAGCGCTGCATCTGGCCGGAATCGAGCAGGTCCCGCGTGATGTTGTCGAGCCAGATGCTCTGGCCGCGGTCGTGAAGGTCGTCGATGGCCGTCATCACTCTCCTCGTTAACGCCAGCGTGTCACGTCACTGCGCGCGACGTCGCACCCGGCGGGTCCTTGATCGCCTGGCGCGGGATCGACGCGGGGACGTCGAGGCGGGCCACGCCGATGCGAAAGTCGTTGACCCCGTAGTAGACGTCGTAGCGGTGCGGCTCGCCGATGTCGGTGCGTCGATCGATCCCGGTCGGGAAGACGACGTTGGACGGCGTACCCCGGGGCCCGTCATCCGGCGGGGGGACCAGGACCGGCCGGTGGGAACGGTTGTCGTCGGTCTCGCGCACCGAGATCGAGCGCGCGTGCACCGGTCACATCGACACCGAACGCTGCCAG
>DAIOGY010000107.1:0-5650 GCA_036745005.1 Acidimicrobiales bacterium
CTTCGTGACCAGGGCCTTGGGCACGATGAACGCGTCAAAGATGCTCATGTTGTACAGGATCCCCGGCGTGGGCTGGGACAGCGTCATCTTCACGGTCGAGGAGTTGACCGCCGTCGCGCTCTTGAACCCTCCCGACAGGACCGCGGTCTCGTCGAGCTTGGGGTTCGCGAAGTAGTCCAGCGAGAAGACGACGTCCGCGGCGGTGACCGCCTGGCCGTTGGAGAACTTGATGCCGGGCCGGATGTGGAACGTGTAGGTGAGCCCGTCCGACGACACCGTCCAGCTGCTGGCCACGGCCGGCACGACGTTCTGGGTCGCACCCGTGGGGTCGGGCATCACCAAACCCTGGTACAGCAAGGTGTCGGCGAAGATGTCGCCGTTCCCGTTCGTCGGGTAGAAGGGGTTCAGCGTCACCGGGCCGGCCTGGCGCGCGTACACCAGTGTCCCGCCCTTGACCGGCGTTCCCTTGCAGGCGGCCGACGTGTTGATGCCCGTGGAGGCCGACGCGGAGAGCGGTGCGACGCCGAGTGCGGCGATCGTGGCCACGGCGGCCCCAATGAGGGTCCCTCGGCGGAAGTGGCCAATGCGATGGTTCAACCTGGACACGTCATCCCCCTATGTTCCAGTCGGTCCGACGGCACCGCCTCGCAGAACCTGCCAGCCCGACTGCGCTTCTCGCGCGAGCATACGTTGCACCGCCTCGTTACGCAAGCCGGACGTCCAACAAAAATAAGCCCCACGTCACTTGATGCCGAGGGCGTTCGCCGGCGAGCCGATGCCGCCGCGCACGTGCAGGGGCGCGGCGGCCAACAGGAACTCGGCCACGCCGTCGACCGCGCAGTCCGCGGCGAGTGCCTCGAGGTCCCAGAGCTCGCCGATCGCGAAACCCAACTGCCCGATGAGGACCCGGTGCAAGAACCCGAAGGGCTGCGCGTCGCGCGACCAGTCGGCCGGCCACACCTCGGTCGCGAAGCTGTCCGACACGATCGCCGCCGCCCCGCTGTCCCAGAGGTAACGAGCCATCGCCTCGGTGTGCTCGAGCCCCGGGGCCTCCAGGTGAGCACTCAGCGCCGCGCGGGTCTCGGCACCTTGGTCGCGGTACCAGGCGAGGAAGCCCGTCCGCACGACGATAGCGCAGCCCGGCGAGTAGACGACTCCGGCGAGTTCGCGCGCCGCTTCGAGCTCGGCCACGGAGATCGCCACCGCTCCACTGGTCGTGTCGCGGACGTGCGACGGCGATCGGTCGTGGGCGCGCGGCAGGTCGAGCAGAACGCCGCGCGTCACCACGCCGCGCCTCGTCCAGTGGTCGATGGTGTTGGAGCCGCGCTCCTCAATGTCCTCGACCGAGCGCTCGTTGTAGAAGACGCCGGGCCGGGCCGCGATGTGGGCCAGCGAGTCCCACTGGCTGGAGATCTGCGGGAAGTAGTCATCGAGTACGTCGTCGAGGTCGGTCACCTGGGCGGCCCCCCCACGAAGGACCCGGTGGCGAGTCGGCGCCCGCGTCTCGTCCAGGGGCGGGTCGAACTGGTCGACCGGCGCGTCCAGGCCGAAGCTCACGCCGCGACGAACGAGCGCCACGGCCGCGCGGACCGTGTCGGGCGTGATGAGGTTCAAACGGCCGATCGAGTCGTCCGCGCCGAACAGCCCCCAGGCGCTCGCGACGCCGTCGGGTCGCGGCAGCTCGTCGTAGGCGGGCAGGCTCACTACGCCGGCCGCACTAGTCCGCGCCGTGGCGCAACTCGGCGAAGGCCGCGTCGGTCGCGCGCAGCGCCTGGTCGAGGTCGGCGTCGGTCAGGGCCGCCGACACGAACCAGTTGTGCCGGGCGTGCAGGTAGAGGCCGTGGCGCAGCGCCCCGGAGGCGAATCGCGCCCCGACCGACCGATCGTCGTCGCCGGCGAAGCTCAGGTACGGCATCTGGGGCGGGCCGCTCTGGGTGATCTCGAATGCCCACCGGTCGGCCTGCTCCTGGATCCCCGCCCGCAGCACCTCGCCGGAGCGGCGCATGCGCCCGACCACGTCCTCGGACGCGAGGACGTCGATCGTGGCCAGGCTCGCGGCCATCGCCACCGCGGCGAACCAGAAGGATCCCGTGATGAAGAGGCTCGTGGCGGCCTCACGATAGCGATCGGCGCCCAGCACGGCGGCCAGCGGGTAGCCGTTGGCGATGGCCTTGCTCCACGCGGAGAGGTCCGGCTCGACGCCGATGGACTCCCAGCTCCCGCCGAAGTTCAGCCGGAAACCGCAGCGCACCTCGTCGAGGATCAGCGCCGCGCCGGCGGCGTCGCAGATCTCGCGTAGCCCGCGCGCGAAGGCGGGATCGACCATCTCCTGGTCGTAGCCCGCGTCGTGGCGGAAGGGTGACACCATGATCGCGGCGACGTCGTCGGTCATCACCGCGCGCACGCTCTCGAGATCGTTGTAGGTGTAGCGCAGGAGATTGGCGCGGTCCTCGGGCGTCGTCCCCGAGGTGACGGGCGTGCACCAGGGCGCGGCGCCGTGGTAGGCGCCGGTGGCCACCAGGACCTTGCGCTTGCCCGTGGCCGCGCGGGCGATGGTGCAGCACAGGGTCGTGGCGTCGGTCCCGTTCTTCTCGAACATCGCCCAGTCCGCGTGCGACACGACGCCGGTCAGGCGCTCGGCCAGCTCGACCATGCGCGGGGAGGGCCCGTTCAGGCAGTCGCCCAGCGCCGCCTGGCGCGCGGCCGCCTCGTCGACCGCGGCGTGGTGGTGGCCCAGCAGCACCGGTCCCCAGCTGCACATGAGGTCCACGAACTCGCGCCCGTCGACGTCGGTGACGCGCGCCCCTCGGGCGCTCTGGAAGAACTGGGGATACTCGGGTGGCATCGCGCCCATGTTGAGGTGCCCGTACATCCCGCCGGGTATGACGCGCCGGGCCCGCTCTCGCAGCTCCTCGTCGCGGGGCCGGCTCTCGCGGCCGTCCGGAGTCTTCACCTCATTGCTTTGCAGAGCCATGGTCGTTCCCTTCCTCTTCGCTACCGCTGGGCGCTCGCCGCGAGCAGGCCGTTCGCGGCGGTGGTCGCGTCGCCGTCGCCGATTCCCGCCAGGATCTGGGCCACTTGATCGAGTCCGGTGATGCCGGCGTCGGACCCGAGGCCCGTGGCCACCAGGCTGCCGCACACGGTGCCGACCCACGCGGCCGGGGCCGGGGCCAGCCCGGCGAGCAGCCCGGTGAGGAACCCCGCGTCGAACCCGTCGCCGCAGCCCGTGGTGTCCACAACCGCAACGTCCAGCGCCGGGTGCGACACGTCGACCTGCGCGTCGATGACGCGGCACCCGAGCTCGCCGCGCGTCACGGCCACGCCGCCCGTCCCGAGCTCCAGGACGCGGTCGGCGGCCGCGCGCAGGTCGTCCGTCTCGGCGAGCCCCAGCAGCTGCTCTTCGTTCGGACAGAACCAGTTCGTGTGTCGCAGCACCGGGGCGAGGGAGCGCAGCGCGCTGGAATCGCCATTGCGCAGAACGTCCATCGTGACGATCGCGCCGCGACTTCGAGCCTCTTCGGCGACGTCGGCCCACGCGGCCGGGTCCAGCGCCACCATGGCGTCCAGTCCGCCGAAGTGAACCGCGGCGGCCGACGCGATCGCCTCGCGCTGGGCGTCGGAGATGTCCCCGGCCGTGAACGCGCCGTTAGCCCCGGAGACGTGCAGCGCGGGACGTTCGCCGTTGGGCCGGATCGGCAGGATGGTCGCCGACGTCCTTCGTCCCACCAGCCGGCTGATGAGATCGGTCTCGACGCCGTAGTCCAGGAGCAGCGTGAGCACGATGTCGCCGAGCATGTCGTCGCCGATCGCCCCGACGTTGCGCACCCGGTGGCCCAGCTTGGCGAGGTCCACGCTGGTCCCCGCCGCCGTGCCCGCCACCGTGACCCGGATCTCGTCGATGAGCACGGAGTGCTGTCCCGGCGGAATGGTCGTGACGGGCCGACCGAGGATGTCCAGGATGTGCACGCCCACGCAGACAACGGGACGAGTGGGCGCCGCGCTCACGCGTTCTCCTCACCCTCGCTCAGGCCCCCGTAGCGCCGGCGCCGGACCTCGCGTTCAACCTCGAGGAGCTCCTCGTCGTTGAGGATCCGGGGGTCGCCGTAGTCGAGCGACTTGCGGTACACGCCCGCGAGCCACTCGAGCAGGAGGGCCCGGTCATAGGCCTGGGCCAGGGTCTGGCCCCGCGTGACCGCGCCGTGGTTCTGCAGGATGGCGGCGGTGCGGGTCTCCAGGACCGCGACGGCCCCGCTGGCGAGCCCGTCCGATCCAAAGCGCGTGTACCCGACCACCGGCACCGCGCCCCCCAGACCGACGATGACGTAGTGGACCGCCGGGAGCTCGTGGCGCGTGATGGACAGCGCCACCACCTCCTGGGAGTGGGTGTGCACGACGGCTCGGGCGTCGGTCGCGGCGTAGATCGCCGCGTGCATCGGCCACTCCGAGGAGACTGCCGCGCGGCCGGCGATCCGCTCGCCGTCGAGGGCGACCACGCAGACGCCGTCGGTCGTGAGCTCGTGGTACGCGACACCGCTGGGCGTGATCGCGACCAGGTCGCCGACCCGCACGCTGAGATTGCCCGCGGTCCCTACGGCCAGGCGGTCGGCGATCAGGCGGTTGCCGTAGGCGACCAACTCGCGCCGCGCGCCGTCCACCGCTTCGTCGTCGTGCACGTCTCGACCCAACTCGGTCCCCCCGGCCGATACCCGGCCATGCGCGGATGTTATACGGACGACCGACAAAAATCAATGACGGAACACTATGGTGAACCTGGCCCGACCGTAGAGTGTGGCTCGACGCGGGTCCCCGAACAAGCTGAGGTTTCTTGCCCAAGATCGTCGACTGGGAGGCTCGCAAGGACGAGATTCTCGAGGCCACGTGGCGTGTGATCGCCCGTGACGGCCTGGCGCAAACCACGGTCAGGGCCATCGCGCGCGAGGCCAACTGCTCCCAAGGAATCCTGTCGCACTACTTCGACGACAAGATGGACATCCTGGCCTCGGCCCTGTTGTTGTCCCACCGGCGCGTGCGCGATCGCACGGAGAAGAAGGTGGCGGGCCGCAGCGGGCTGGAGGCGCTGCGAATCGCGCTGCTCGAGGCTCTGCCCCTGGACGCCGAGCGTGAGTTGGAGGCGCGCATCGAGGTCAGTTTTTGGGGTCGTCTCCTGTCCGACACCCGGCTCTCGGAACTGGGCGCGCGTGAGGTTGACCTCCTCCGGAATCGACTCCGGGGACACCTGGAGGAGGCCCGCGAGGCCGGCGACCTCGTCGACGACCTTGATCTTGACGTGGCGGCACAGGAACTGATCGTCCTCATCGATGGGGTGAGCGTCGAGCGGGTCCACTTCCCGGCGACGGTGCCGCCAGCCCGACAGCTCGAACTGCTCGAGCGTCGCCTTACGTCGTTTGTGAAGACGTCCTAGAACGCGGACCCGTAGCTCGTGTGGACGCCGACAGAAACGTGTGAGTCGAGGTATGAGCCCCTACCAGGTCCCGATCTCCGAACCGGATGCTCTGAAGCCGCACGACCTTAGAGTCGACTGACCTCACCATGAGATTGTGCCCCGAGAGCGCCCGGGCACACATACGACGCGACCTTGTCCGCGCGTTTCATCCCTGACTGGACGAGCGATTCCAGGAGTCGAGATTGA
>DAIOGY010000108.1:0-5635 GCA_036745005.1 Acidimicrobiales bacterium
AGCGACGCGCCGACGACGGTCGTCAGGACGATGAGGGTCCAGAGGATCGGTCGCCAGGTGTCGAGCTGCGTGCCGAGGGCCGAGATCAGGTCGCGGATCAAGGCGGCGAAGGCCCCGACCTTGACGATGGAGGCCATGAGACCGGTGACCGGCGTGGGCGCGCCCTCGTAGACGTCGGGCGACCAGAGGTGGAAGGGCACCACCGCCACCTTGAAGGCGAAGCCCACCAGCAGCAGTCCCCCGCCGGCGAAGAGCAGCCCCGGGCGCAGCAGCGTGTTCGATCCGAGGAAGTACGACAGCGACGTCAGGTTCGTGCTGCCCGTCGCGCCGTACACCAGCGCGGCGCCGTAGATGAAGATCGCCGAGGCGAACCCGCCCAGGAGGAAGTACTTGAGCGCGGCCTCGGCCGAGATCGCGCGCTGGCGGTCGAAGGCGACGAGCACGTAGAGGCCGATCGAGAGGATCTCGAGCCCGAGGAAGATCACCACGAGGTCGTTCGCCTGGCACATCAGGATCGCCCCGGCCGCCGCGGCGAGGCTGAGCACGTGGTACTCGGCCCCGGCGACGTGCTCGCGCCGGGACCAGTCGTGGGCGACCAGGGTGGCCAGGGCCAGGCTGAGCGCCACCACGGCCGAGGAGACGACGGCGAAGCCGTCGAGCACGATCGCGTGCGCGATGGTCGTGGTGGCGCCGTGGTCGGCGACGTAGGACCACTGCCAGATCGCGGCCGCGGCGGCGGCCAGCGACGCGGCCAGGGTGAACCCGGTGGTCAGCGCGCGGCTGAGCGCCCCGCGCACCAGCGCGCTCGCGACGAGCAGGACCAGGGCGGCCACGAAGAGGATCACGACCGGCAGGATCGCCAGGTAGTGGATCGACGGCAGGACCAGGCCGGTCACTTCGAGACCCCCGCGGGCGCGACGTGGCTGATGAGCTGCTGGACCGAGGGCGAGATGCGGTCGAGCACGGGCTTGGGGAACACGCCGAGCACGACGACCAGCACGACGACGGGCACCATGACCCAGCGCTCGCTGGTCGTGGCGTCGACGACCTGCGCGTTCTCTCCCGTGGCGCGCCCGTGGAAGACCCGCTGGTAGACCCAGAGCAGGTAGAGCGCGGCCAGCACCACGCCGAAGGTGGCCGCGACTCCCCACCAGGCGTGCGTGGCGAAGGTGCCGATGAGGATCAGGTACTCGCTGACGAAGCCCGAGAGGCCCGGCAGGCCGATCGAGGCGAGCATCACGACGGTGAAGAGCGCGGCCAGGACCGGGGCCGGGCCCTGCAGCCCGGTGAGGTCGGCGATGGTGGCGGTGCCCCGGCGCCGCTCGAGGAAGCCGATCAGCAGGAAGAAGCCCGCCGTGATCACGCCGTGGTTGAACATGAGCAGCACCGCGCCGACCATGGCGATCTTCGAGCCGGCCACGACGCCCAGCGTGATGAAGCCCATCTGGGCCAGCGAGGAGTAGGCCACCAGGCGCTTGAGGTCGGGCGTCACGCAGGCCAGGGCCGACCCGTAGACGATTCCGATCACCGCCAGCGTGAGCAGCACCGGCCGCATCGAGGTGAGCGCCAGGGGCAACAGGCCGACCGCGAAGCGCAGCAACCCGTACGAGCCGAGCTTGGCCAGCAGCGCCGAGAGCTCGATCGAGCCGGCCGTCGGGGCCTCGGCGTAGGTGATTGGCGACCAGGTGTGCAGCGGCCAGATCGGCGACTTGACCGCGAAGGCGATCGCGAAGGCGCCGAAGAGCCACACCGCGGTCGAGCGGCTCATCACCGTCGCCGACAGCGCGCCGTAGGCGAAGGTCAGGTCGCCGCCGGCCTGGTGCTGGTGCAGGAACGCGAGGTAGAGCGCGCCCACGAAGAGGAAGGCCGACCCGGTGAAGGTGTAGATGAAGAACTTGAGCGCCGCGCGGCCGGCCTCGCGCGCGCCCCACTGGGCGACGAGGAAGTAGCTGGGCACCAGCGTGAGCTCGAAGAAGATGAAGAACAACAGCAGGTCGTGGGACACGAAGCTGCCCATGGTGAAGCTGGTCAGCATCAGCAGCCAGGCGACGAAGGCGGGCTCGCGGCGCCGATCGCGCGCACCCACCAGCGCGAGCACCAGCACGAGGGACGTCAGGGCCACCAGCAGCAGCGAGATGCCGTCGAGCGCCACGTCCCAGGCCAGTCCGAAGGGCGCCGCGAGCACGTGGCGCGAGGCGAAGTCGAAGGTCGCGGCCCCGGCGACGTGGCCGTTGTAGAGCACGACCACGACCGCGGTGAGGACCAGCTCGACGCCCGCGGTCACGACCCCGGCGACGTAGGCCGCCCCCGCGCGGCGGCGCAGGGACCCCGCCACCACCGACCCGGCCAGGGGCAGGGCGACCAGGACCGTGAGCCAGAGCGAGGAGTGCACGCTAGCCCGCTCGCGCCAGGAGGTAGACCACGATCACGGCGAGGCCCAGCGCGATGCCCAGGGCGTAGTGGCGCAAGAAGCCCGACTGGATCTTGCGCACGCCCTCGGCGCTGCGGCGCACGCCCACGGCGATCGCGGCGACCGCGCCGTCAATGACCCGGGGCTCGATGACGTCGTCGCCGAACTGGCTGGCCGCCGTCAGCGGGCGGCCGATCGCGGCGTCGTAGGCGTCGTCCCAGCGCCAGACGCGCTCGAGGAAGGGGCGCTCGTAGCGATCCGAGGTGACCCGCGAGCGCCAGATGGCCAGCGCCGCCACCACGCCGGCGACGGCCACCACCACGTCGACGCCGGCCAGGGCCACCTGGGCCAGCGTGGAGGCGTGACCGTGGTTGGGGATGAAGCCGAAGGTCGGGTCGAGGAACCCGGCCAGCGAGGCGCGGTGCACCCACGGCAGGTCCAGCACGCCGCCGGCCACCGAGAGCGCGGCGAGCACCACGAGCGGCGCGGTCATCACCCAGGGCGACTCGTGGGGGTCGTGGCCGTGGGTGTCGGCACGGAAGCGCTCGGTGCCCCGGAAGGTGAGCACGAAGAGCCGGCTCATGTAGTACCCGGTGAGCATGGCGGTCGCGACGCCGAGCACCCACAGGGGCTTGGAGAAGAGGTACACGTTGGTCAGGACCTCGCCCTTGGACCAGAAGCCCGCGAAGGGCGGGATGCCCGAGATGGTGAGCCAGCCCACCAGGAAGGTCGGGAAGGTGAGCGGGAGGTACTTGGCCAGGCCGCCCATCTTGCGCATGTCCTGCTCGCCGTTGAGCGCGTGGATCACCGAGCCCGCGCCGAGGAAGAGCAGGGCCTTGAAGAAGGCGTGGCTGATCATCAGGAAGATGGCGGCCGAGTACGCGCCCGCGCCCACGGCGAGCACCATGTAGCCGATCTGGCTGACCGTGGAGAACGCCAGCACCTTCTTGATGTCGCGCTGGGAGGTGGCGATGGTCGCGGCGACGAAGGCGGTCAGCGCGCCGACCACGGCGATCGTCGCGCGCCCCGAGGACGAGAGCGCGAGCACCGGGGCCATGCGCACGAGCAGGTAGACGCCGGCCGTCACCATGGTCGCCGCGTGAATCAGCGCCGACACCGGCGTCGGGCCCTCCATCGCGTCGGGCAGCCAGTTAAAGAGCGGGATCTGGGCCGACTTGCCCGTGGCCCCCAGCAGCAGCGCCAGCACCACCAGCGTGGCGACGGTCGGGCTCAGCGTGCCCGCGCGGTGGAACACCGAGAGGTAGGTCAGGGTGTGCAGGCGCGAGAAGAGCAGGAACATCGCGATCAGCAGCCCGACGTCGCCCACGCGGTTGTAGATGAACGCCTTCTTGCCCGCGCTGGCCGCCGAGTCGCGGTCGAAGTAGTAGCTCACCAGCCAGTACGAGCACACCCCGACGCCCTCCCAGCCGACGAAGGTGAGCACCAGGTTGTTGGCCAGCACCAGCAGGAGCATCGAGAAGACGAAGAGGTTCATGTAGAGGAAGAACTTGGTGTAGTCGCGCTCGCCCTTCATGTAGCCCATCGAGTACAGGTGGATCAGCGCGGAGATGCCGGTGACGAAGAGGCACATGGTGATCGACAGCGGGTCGACCAGCAGCGCCGCGGGCACCTGCAGGGTCCCGGCGGTGATCCACGAGAAGAGCTGGACCGTCACCTCGCGATGCGCGTCGCTCAGCAAGAGCACGAAGGCGATGACCGAGGTGACGAAGCTGGCCGCGACCACCCCGGTGGCCACGGCGCCGACGGCGCGCTCGCTCAGCCACTTGCCGTTGACGACCACCACCAGGAAGCCGGCCAGCGGCCAGAGCACGATGAGCGTGGCGACGTGGGCCATCTCAGCCCTTCATCTCGGAGAGCTCGTCGACGCTGGTCGATGACCGTCGTCGAAAGACCGCCACCACGATGCCCAGGCCCACCGTGACCTCCGCCGCGGCGACGACCATCACGAAGAAGACGGTCGCCTGTCCCCCGATGTCGCCCAGCGTTCGCGAGAAGGTGACGAAGGTGAGCGTGACCGCGTTGAGCATGAGCTCGATGCACATGAACATGATCAGCGCGCTGCGCCGCGTGAGCAGCCCGAAGGCGCCGATCCCGAACAGGACGGCGCCGAGCACCAGGTACCAGGCGGCGGGCACGCTCACGAGGCCTCCTCGTCGCTGCGACGCTCGCGGCGCGCCAGCAGCACGGCGCCCACCACGGCGATGACCAGCAGGGCGGCCGTTGCCTCGAAGGCGAAGAGGTACGTC
Organism: Acidimicrobiales bacterium; assembly: GCA_036745005.1. Classification (GTDB taxonomy): domain Bacteria; phylum Actinomycetota; class Acidimicrobiia; order Acidimicrobiales; family RAAP-2; genus RAAP-2. Next base: position 4,678 of record DAIOGY010000108.1, read on the forward strand.
GTGAACACCGCCGTGCCCAGCTCCTTGACGTTCGCCGCGCCGGTCGTCGTGGGCGACCCGTTGGTCGACACCGCGGTGGCGCCGGTCACCCAGTGCGCGCGGGCCATCAGCGCGATCAGCCCGGCCGTCGTGAGCACCGCGCCGACGCCGGCGAAGGCCCGCTGGCCGACCAGGGGCTCGACGCCGATCGGGTCGTGGCGGTCCACGCCGAGGAACATGATCACGAAGAGGAAGAGGACCACGATGGCCCCGGCGTAGACGATGATCTGGACCGCGGCCAGGAAGTCGGCCGACTGGGCCACGAAGGCCACGGCCACGCCGAAGAGGGTCATGATGAGGAACAGCGCCGAGTGCACCGGGTTGCGCGCGGCCAGCACGCCCAGCGCGCCGAGGACGATGAGCAACGCCGCGGTGGCGAAGACGAGCACGCCGGCCGTCGAGTAGGCGAGCGCGATCACGGCTCCGCCTTGGTGCGGCGCCTCGCCAGCGTCGAGCGCGCGCGCGACACCAGCCCGGGCAGACCTCGCTGGTCGAGCGGCACGTCCTCGGGCTCCAGGTGGCGCGCGAAGGCACGCCGGATCGACTTGGTGCCGGTGGCCTCGTCGTCGCGCGCGCCCGACTGGCCGCCCTCGGGCGCGCGCACGCCGTAGCCCAGGTCGCCCGACCACTGGACCACGCCCTCGAAGTCGGCCGCGCCGTTGGGCGAGGCCGCGCGCATCCAGCCACCGGTCATCTCGGCCTCGCCCTCGCGCCAGTCCTCCCACGGCAGTCGCTGCGGGTTGCCCTCGTCGTCGACCAGCAGCTCGGCCTTGGTGTAGATCGCGTCGGCGCGATTGGTGAAGGAGAACTCGAACAGCTTGGACTCGGTGATGGCCTGGGTCGGGCAGGCCTCGACGCACAGGTCGCAGTGAATGCAGCGCAGGTAGTTGATCTCGTAGACGTAGCCGTAGCGCTCGCC
>DAIOGY010000109.1:0-5528 GCA_036745005.1 Acidimicrobiales bacterium
CGGTGAGCATCCCCTGCACGGTGGTCGACTGGGCTGAGCCGTACGCCACGTAGTAGTCGATGGCGCCCGTGTCGCGCTGGCCGATGGGCATGTAGTAGATCGTCACGGCGACCCCCTGGCCCGGGCGGATGTGGTCGTAGACGTAGTTCACCGCGGCCAGCTCGCCGGTGGAGAACGCTTCGTAGGCGTCGTTGCCGCCGCGAACCACGAAGGTCGCGACCGAGAAGGCCAGCAGCGACCCGGCGACCACGACGAAGCGAACCGGGTGCGCGAAGAGTCGAGGTCCGCTCGGGCGCTTGCCCTCGGGTCGATAGGAGCGCGGACGGCTGGAGAAGAGGGCCGAGGCCGCCAGCAGGGCGACGAAGGGCAGACCGAACAGGACGACGCGCATCAGCCCCTCGCCGCCGTAGCTCTGGATACCCACCAGCACGAAGGGGGCGGCGGCCAGGGCTTCGAGCGTTCGCGTGGCGGGCCGGCGAAGGAGGACGCCGATGCCCGCGAGCAGGTAGATGGCCGCCGTGATCAGGATGCGCACGTCGACGACGTGTCGATGGACCGCGCTGCCCACGACCCGCGAGGTGACGTTCGCGCTGAGCGTCGAGTGGAGCTGGCCGACGGAGCCGAAGATGTTGGCCAGGTGTCCGATCCAGTAGTCCGTGGCGCCGAGGCTGAGCCATCCCACCGCCGCGAGGGCCGCGGCGGCGAGGATCTCGGGCCAGCCCAACTGGCGGGTCACCAGGCACGCGATGAGCGCCAGGATGATCGCGTACGGGGTGAGCTGGTGGCTCATCGCCGACGCGGTGCAGATGAGCGCGACCAGCGCGATCAGTGTCAGCGTGACGGCCGGGCTCTGGGCGACGACGAACTCCACGTGGTGGGGGCGGCGAATGAAGCGCCGGCGCACGCGGTCCATCCAGTCCTGGAGCGAGCCCTGGGGCCACGCGACGCGCTGGCGGTGCTGGGGCTGCAAGCACGTCAGCACGGTCGCGAGCACCACGAGGAAGAAGAGGTAGTTCAGGCCCTGGGGCGAGAAGTAGTCCTGGTAGATCCAGTTGGTCGAGAAGAACAGCGCCACGCCCAGCCACTGGGCGCGCCAGCTCACGCCGCTGGACCGGGCGATCGCCACCACCGGCGCGAGGTACATCAGCTCGATCGCGAGCGGGAACCACCGCAAGAACCCGAGGGCCGACGACTGACCGGTGAAGGCGACCAGGACGGACGCCAGCGAGAAGCCGCCGGGCCACGAGAAGCGGGCGTCGTATCCGGACAGGGAGTGTCCGTGCTGGAGGATGTACTGCACGAAGCCCGCGTGCACCCAGGAGCTTTCCAGGGAGGCGACGGGCTCGATGGCGCAGGCGGTGCCGAAGAGGAAGACGGCGAGGACCACCACGAAGACGACCATCCGAACGTCGCTGCGATTCCCCCGGAGGAGCTCGAAGACGAATCCGCCGACGAGCAGTGCGAGTCCGAGGACGAAGGACGTGCCCACGATGCTCGCCAGCCCCAGTTGGCCCATCCGGCTGAACTGTGCGTGCGACACGGCCACGAGCCAGCACGCCACGGCCGCCACGGCGAACCCCAGCGACGCGTTCGTCGCCGCCAGGTCCCGCCACGGGGCGCGCAGCGTGGCTGGGGCGGGGCCGTCGCTCATCCGATTGTTCGGAATCGCACGATGACCAGGGTCAGGAAGAGGACCCCGAGGATGGTGATGACGACGTCCAGGAGGAGCGAGACGCGCCGGCTTAGCGGGACGCCAGTGACGCCGATCCACGCGCGCACCGCGAGCAGGATCGCGCTGGCTATCAGCGGGGTGAGCACGGCCGGCACCGAGCCCAGTGCGCTCGACGCCGCGAGGAATGTACCACCCACGCCGAGTCCCGACACCTACCGCGCGCCGAACGACAGCCACGCCAGCAACGGCAGGCACGCTAGGCAGACGGCGTCTTCGAAGCCCCCAAGGTGCCAGAGGTGCGTGGTGATCAGAATCTGGGCGCCGATCATGAGCAGCGCCAGGCTGACCGCGATGGTCAGGCCGATCTCCAGGGGCACGTTCGACAACCGGAGGCGGCCGACGATCGTCCAGCCCGGGATGAAGAGGCCGAGCACGAGGCCGAGCGCGAATCGGATCGGCCCGTGGACGCTGGCCAGCGTCAGACCCAGGTTCATGAGGTCCACCACGAGGAGCGCCAGCGAGATCTGCGCGCGGACCCGGCGTGCGCGTGACGTCACCGCCTGCCCGTAGCGAGGGCTACGGAAGCGGGGTCGTTTGGGGTCGGTGCCCGGCTCGTTCTCGGTGCGCAGCCAACTCATCGGTGCCGGCTACCCTCCCTGAGATCACGACGTGACCCCCGACGTGGCTCGCGCGGATGAACCGGTGATCGGCTCGTCGCGAACTTGGCCGTCCACCTCGTGGGCGAGGCGGCGCCGCCGTGGATCAACGGCACCCGTGAGTGCGACGGCGGACGAGCACCTCACGAGTTTACCCTCGCGCTACCGCGTGACCCTTTGCGCCTCCGCATCTTTCTCGGGCCGCGTGGCTGGCGCGAAGGAGAACGTCCGGTGGCCCGGCGATGTTCGCACCGTTGCGCCGCGTCGCGGTCGCCGAAGCGTCGAGCGAGAGTGGCGCGAGTGTGACCGGTGCCCGTGGCGGACGTCCGCGATCGCTGCGTGTCGCGGGCGGCGAGCGTCGGGTCCCGGCCCGTGAGGCGCGGGGGTCCGTTTACGGGTTGAAGCTGCGGAACGCGAGGCCCAACGCGGCGGCGGCGTCGCGGCCCGGTACGGACGGTGCGGGACGGACCAGCCCGAGCAGGGAGTCGGAACGCACCGGCAGCGGGACGCCGGTCCTCTCGGCCATCCTCAGCGCGGCGAGAAGAGGGTGCCACGGCACGACGACCGTCTTTCGCGATACTCCCGCGTCGCGCGCCAGAGCGATCATGAGGTCCTTGAAGGGGACCGGCGACGGATGGGCGAGACCGAACACCGACGAAGGAACGACGTCGGCGTGCGCGATGGTCACCATCGCCGCGACGAAGTCGTCGACGTGGAGCGTGAAGGAGTACGCGCCACGAAAGACGGGTAACACGGGGAGGCGCGCCAGCCGGGTCAGGGTCTGGACCATCCCCCCGGGGGTCGGCCCGTAGACGAGCCCCGGACGCACGACCACTTGGCCCGCCTCCAGCACCGAACGCTCGACCGCCAGCTTCATCAGGCCGTACTCCTGGCGGGTGCCGAAGTACGCGGACATGGACGAGACGAAGATGAATCGCTGCACGCCCGCGGCGAGGGCCGCGTTCAGCACGCGCTTGGAGCCTTCGACGTTGCGCTCCCACGCCACGCGGGGATCGGTCTCGGTGAGGTCCCACGCGGCGTGAATCACGCACGACACGTCCTTGAACAGTTCCGCGTCGATAGGCCCATTGAGATCGAGCTCGCGCTCGACGTGGTTCGTCGTCGCCGGAGCGGTAGCCCGCCGAAACGCCACCACGCCAGGCCCCTCCGGCGCGAACGCGGCGACGAGGGATCGGCCGAGGAAGCCCGTCGAGCCCGTGACGCCGATCATCGCGCCGGATCCGGCGGGCTACCCGTCTCGCCGATCGCGCTGCGCGCGATGCGATGGGCGTTCGCCATGATCGACAGGGTGAAGGTCGTCGCGGGCACCGTCGGGAACACCGATGCGTCGATGAGGTGGATGTTCTCCCACGGGTGCACCCGGCCCAGCGTGTCGGATTCGAGACCGCGCTGGGGATCGGACGAGAGCGGGTAGCTGCCCCCGAAGTGATAGCTCTTGGTCGGCGACGCCAGCGTGACCAGCGGCACGACCGGGACCATCCCCAGGTGACGGGCCGATCTCCAGAGTCGCCGCCGCACCTGTCGCATCATCGGAGCGGTCGTGGTGGGGACCGGTCGAGTCGAATCCAGGCTCATGCCGGCGAGCTCGTCGTCGCGAGCGGGCGGGGTGAACGAGACGTCGAAGCCCGGTGACGCCCAGGAGGGCAGATAGCCCAGACCGATCGTGATCCGCTTCAGGAGCTGGGTCCTCACGCCTCGCAGCGCCCGCAACTGGAGCGGACGCGGAAGCGCCTCGTCCATCGCGTCGTTGTAGGGGTAGCAGTGGATCTGGACCAGGTCGTGTCCTTCCTCGTCGAAGGGGAGGATCATGTTGAACTGGTTGAGCGTAAAGGACCCCTCCTGGGTGAGCGTCGCGGTGGCCCGGGGCGACACGAAGGGCATGAGGAACTGGACGGACTCGGACATGTGGATCCGTCTCGACCAGCTTTGGAGCGATTGCGACACGAGCCGCGTCGTGCCCAGCGCGCCGCAGGCGATCAGCACCTTGTCGGCGGTGAAGCTCTCGAGTCGCCCGGTGTCGAGCGAGCGCGCGGCGACGAAGGGCCTTCCTTCGGTCTCGCCGACCCGGGTCGCGACGTGGCGGCCCACGTAGGTGATCTTTCCCTGGCGCTGCAGCTCGTCGAAGGTCTGGGAAGCCGAGTAGACGAATGAGTAGGGGCAACCCGTCATGCACAGGCCGCACGACACGCACTTGTTGCCGGCCAGGGCGAGACGGGCCTTGCCGACCAGCACCCCCTGTCGCCGGACCTTCGCCCGGTTCCTCTCGTACGCGCGCAGCACTCGAACGGACCTCTCGCTCAGGGGTGGCAGAGGGTCGGCGTCTCCCCACAGGGGGAAGTACTCGGCGAGGTCGTCCACTTCGCCCGAGTAGGGGATCGCCGCCAGGATCGCCCGGTAGTCGGTCTCGAGATCGCTGCGAGAAAAGGGCCAGTCGTCGAACGCGGCGGCGCTGTAGGTCATGGTTTGGGCGCCCCACGTGTTGGAGAACCCTCCGTAGGCGCCGGAGACGACGTGCGGGACCGTGTGCCAGGTGCTCGTCACGCCGTCGAGTTGGCCGAAGTTCCGGAAGGGGAAGTCGGAGCCGTACGTCCTCTTCTCGGGCAGACCCGATGACGCCGTCGCCACGGCGGTGCGGCTGACCACGTGAACGTCGCTGCGGTCCCAGTGACCGGGATCAACATCTGACATCCGCAGCCGGGCGAGTTCGTTGTCGACCTCGAGACGCCCCCCGACGTCCAGGACGGTCACCCGGGTGTCGGCGACCTTGGCCAGCGCGATGGCGGCGCCCGCGGCCGCCGGGCCCGCCCCGATAATGAGGACGTTCAACGCCGCCCCGCCCCCGGCGCGTGGCCCCTCGCCGCCCGCCGGTCCGTGGGTGGAGCGGCGCGACCGGGGCCGCGAGGCTCCGCCCCGCGCGCCGGTCGAAGGACCGTCATCGCAGGCGCCCGAGCACGGCCCCGGAGCCGCCCAGGACGATGGCCGAGACCAACGCGGCGTACCTCACCGGCGCGAACAGGTCGCCGCGCACCAAGGCGCGTCCCTCCGCGACCGCGGCCCCGGACAGGGAGCGGCGCACGAAGTTCAGCTCGGCGCGAAGGTTCGAAGCCTTCTCCAGATTGCGAAAGGCGCTCACCTTGCCGCGGTTCACGTAGAAGCAGCGGCGCCAGAAGTACCGCCAG
>DAIOGY010000110.1:0-5403 GCA_036745005.1 Acidimicrobiales bacterium
TTCGCCGGCGAGATCGGCCACATGGTGGTCGACGCGCACGGCGCGGCGTGCGCGTGCGGGGGCTCGGGGTGCTGGGAGCGCTACGCCTCGGGCGGGGGACTGGCGCGGCTGACCAGCGAGGCGGCGTCGACGGGCCGGCTCGCGACCCTCGTCGAGCGGCTCGGCGGACCCGACGCCGTGCGCCCCGAGGACGTGACCGCGGCGGCGCGCGACGGGCTGGCCGAGGCCGAGACCCTCGTGCGCGAGATGGGCTGGTGGCTGGCGCTGGGGCTGGCCGACCTGGCCGCGATCCTCGACTGCGGGCACTTCGTCATCGGCGGGGGACTGTCCAGCGCGTCGGACCTGGTGCTGCCCTACGCGCGAGAGTGCCTGGTCGACCTCGTGGAGGGCTACGACGCACGACCCACGATCACGGTGTCCGGTTCGATGTTCGGGGCCCGGTCCGGCGCGATGGGCGCCGCCCTGGTCGCCCTTCAGCGCACGTGAGACTCGGCGTCCTCCTGCCGACCTTCGCGGACTCCGCCGCGCCGGCGCTGGCCGCGGCCGACGCGGCGGCCGGCGCGCGCCTCGATGGCGTCTTCGCCTACGACCACCTCTGGCCGATGGGCTCGCCCACGCGGCCGTCGCTGGCGCCGTTCCCGGTGCTGTCGGCGGTCGCCGTCCGGTGTCCCACGCTGTGCGTCGGCCCCCTGGTGGCCCGGGTCGGACTCGTCGGTACCGCGCACCTGGTCGGCCAGTTCACGACGCTGGCGTCGCTGGCGCCCGGGCGCGTCGTGGCGGCGCTGGGCACCGGCGATCATCTCTCGGTCGCGGAGAACGACGCCTACGGGCTGGCGCGACTCGACGCCGAGTCGCGCCGTGAGCTCCTGCGCGACGCGGCGACGGCGCTCGTCGGCGCGATGACGGTGTGGATCGGCGCCGGCGGCCCAGTGACGAACTCGCTGGCTCGCGAGATGGGCGCGACGCTCAACCTCTGGGACGCCTCGCCCGAACAGGTCGCCGCGGCGGCCGCGCACGGCCCGGTGAGCTGGGCCGGGCCGGTGCGCGACGCGGCGTCGACCCTGCTCGACGAGCTGGCCGGCGCCGGCGCGACCTGGGCGGTCGCCACGCCCGACGCCGACCTCTCGAGCCTCGCGAACTGGCGGGACGTCAACCCCCTCACTACATTTCATTGATGGAGTTTCGCCGCGTCACCGGGCTGCCGCCCTACGTCTTCGCCGAGATCAACGCGCTGAAGTCGGCGGCGCGCGCCGCGGGCCGCGACGTGGTCGACTTCGGGTTCGGCAACCCGGACCTGCCCAGCCCGGACGTCGCGGTCGCGAAGCTGGCCGAGGCCGCCCACAATCCTCGCAACCACCGCTACAGCGCCAGCCGCGGGATCCCCAACCTGCGCCTGGCGATCGCCGCGCGCTACCAGAAGCTCTTCGGCGTCGGGGTCGACCCCGAGACCGAGGTCGTCACGACGATCGGCGCGAAGGAGGGGCTGACCCACCTCATGTGGGTGCTGCTCGGGCCCGGCGACGCGGCCGTCGTGCCGAGTCCGAGCTACCCGATCCACCTGGCCGGACCGGGCTTCGCCGGGGCGTCGGTGGTCACGGCGGCCATGCCCGACCCCGGCGTCGACCCCAACCCGGGCGAGACCTTCTTCGGCGCACTCGTCGAGGCGTTCGCGCGCGCGACGGTGCGCCCGCGCGTGATCATCTGCTCCTTCCCCCACAACCCGACCAGCGCGTGCGTCGACTACGCCTTCATGGAACGCCTGGTGGCCTTCGCCCTGGAGAACGAGGTCGTGGTCTGCCATGACTTCGCCTACGCCGACCTGGGCTTCGACGGCTACGCGCCGCCCTCGATCCTCGAGGTGCCCCGGGCCAAGGAGTGCTGCGTCGAGCTCTACACCCTCACCAAGTCCTTCTCCATGGCGGGTTGGCGCGTCGGTTTCCTGGTGGGCAACTCCGAGGTCGTGGCGGCCCTCACCAAGCTGAAGAGCTACCTCGACTACGGGACGTTCCAGCCGGTCCAGATCGCCGCCATCGTCGCGATGAACGAGGCGAGCGACTACCCCGACCAGCTCCGCGCGATCTACCAGTCTCGTCGCGACACGTTGGTCGAGGGGCTCACGCGCGTCGGATGGCCGGTCGTCGCGCCGCGCGGCTCGATGTTCGTGTGGGCGCCCATCCCCGAGGGGTTCCGCGAGCGCGGGTCGCTCGCGTTCTCCCGGTACCTCATCGAGGCGGCGGACGTCGCCACCAGCCCCGGCGTCGGCTTCGGCGACGGCGGCGACGGCCACGTGCGCTTCGCCCTGATCGAGAACGAGAAGCGGACCCAGCAGGCGGTGCGCGGGATCCGGCGAGCCTTGGCCGACCCCGGCCGGGCCGGCGATCTCGATCTCACCCGCTGACGAGGCGCCGGTCGTCCTGCGGGGCCGCACTAGGGCATGCGGTGGGCGTAGAGGTCGCGCAGCACCCCCACCTCGCCGGCGTGGTGGGTCACCTCGTCGAGGACGTGGAGCGCGAGGTCGACGGTGGTGTCGTCCGCGTAGGGGCCCCACGCCGGTCCCAGGGGCGCCTCCCACTCGATGACCCCGAGGCCCTCGAGGTGTTCGCGCCAGTGCAGGTACTGGCCGTCGAGGACCCCGGACAGATCGGCGACACTGGGTGCGAGCCCGCCGACGGGCGACACGTCGTCACCGCCGAAGCGCAGACGCGTGAAGCCCCCGAGGCAGGTCGCCCCGATATGGCCCAATCGCCACGCGATGGTCGTGAACGGCTCGGGGGAGCCGGGCGTGTCGTCACCGCCCTCGTCCAGTCGCCAGAGCCCGTCGTCGCCGCGGCGCAGCGACCAGCAGTGCGCGACCGGCTCCCAGAAGTACTCCTCGTCGGTGAGCCCCTCGAGGCGGACCGCCAGCCGGTTCCACACCTCGTCGTAGGACGCCATCAGGGAGTTGAGAAGAGAGGACATCGCCCCATTCAAGACGAAGGATGTGACGCGTCGGACGTCGGGGCAGACCGCGGCGTCCGCGGCGCCCGACTCGCGCCGCGGACCCGGGGGCTAGTAGTGGAAGTACTCCGGCATGAAGTTGCCCAGGGGGTTGACCGCGAAGCCGATCGTGCTCTTGAGGGTGTTGATCACCTCGACCGGCGTGAAGGCCTGGGGCTCGTAGAGGACCGGCAGCTGCTGGGCGGCGTAGGTCGCGTACGCCGTGAGCTTAGCCGTGCCGAAGGTGGTCGCCTTGATCAGCTGGGTCATGTGAGCGTTGGCGTACGTCCCGACGTTGAAGCCGCCGCTCGGGGCGAAGAGCGTCTCACCCGAGGGGTAGTAGTCGGGCGCGTAGACCCAGCCGCCGCCCCACGAGCAGATCTCGTAGCCCGCGCCGCCGCTGCAGTCCTTGATCACGTTGTTGAACGTCTCCGTGGAGTGCGTGAACTTGACGCCGATCGTCGCCCAGTCGGCCAGCTCGGCGTTGAAGGTCTGGTCGAGGCTGGGTGAGCCGCTGGCCCACACGATCTTGAAGTTGAGCGTGTAGCCCTTGGTGATCTTGGCGCCGCACTGGTTCGCGCCGGTGCCCGGAGTGGTGCACGTCATGACGCCGCCCTCCTCGGTCCAGCCGTGCGAGGTGAGCAGCTTCTTCGCCGCGGTCAGGTTGAACGTGTAGGGGTTAGGCACGGGGGCGCTCAGTGAGGCCGGCGGGTTGGGCGGCAGCGGGCTGTACATCGGGAAGCCGTATCCCTTGTCGACGTTGGTGATGACGCCGGTTTGGTCAATGGCCAACTGGAGGGCCTGGCGGATGTAGAGCTGGGCGACCGCGGCCGCCTTGGGGTCGGCCTTGGAGAAGTTGAACGGCGCGTAGTTGAAGTCCCACAGCGGACCGGTCACCAACGTGTAGTTGCCCTTGAGTGGTCCCCAGTTGGGGCCGGCGGCGCCCGGCGTGGGCGCCGGCTGGGTCAGCACGCCCGGGTCCACGAACCCGATGTCGAGCTTGCCGGCCTGCAGGTCGTTCTCCTCGGCCTGGGCCGCGGTGTAGGCGACGAGCTTCACGACGCCGACCTGAGCCTTCTGGGGGCCCGAGTACTTGGGGTTGGGCTTGAAGGTGGCGTTGCCCAGGTCGTCGAAGGCGGTCAGTCGCCACGGTCCGTCGTCGCCGCCCTGCCACATGGCGTCGGTGTAGGTGCCGGTCTTGGCGGACTGGGCGTCGAGGTAGGCCTCGACGGCCTTGCACGCCGTGTCGGTCGAGGCCGCACCGTAGGCGCCCGACGCGCAGGTGGAGGGCGTGGATGCGGAGGTCAGGTCCCACGAGTTGGGCATCGGGGTGAGCTCGGACAGGTAGTTGTAGAGGATCCAGCCCGGGTTGACCGAGGTCTTGAACGTGATGACCACGTCGTTGCCCCGGGGGTAGGCGCGGGCGACCTGGTCGGGGATGCCGTACCCGGGGTTGTAGCCGCAGTAGGACTTGGGGTCGGCCTTGTACATGTTGAGGAAGAACATCACCGACTGGGCGTCGATCGTCTGGCCGTCGGCGAACTTCCACCCCTTCATCGCGATGGTGACCGTCTTGTCACCGTTGGAGAACGTCGGCTTGTTGGCCAGCGAGAGGGAGGGCACGTAGGCGCTGGAGCCCCCGAGACCGAACCAGTAGAGCGGTCGCTGCATGAGCTCGTCGAACTGGTTGATCGTCGACACGGAGAAGAACTGGCAGCCCATGTACGGGAAGATGTAGTTCGGACTCGCGCCGGGGGCCTCGGCGAAGGTGATCGTCGCGGCCGAGGCCTTGGCCTTGGGCGACTTGGAGAAACCCAAGACCAGCCCAACCGCTACTAAGGCGACCATGATAACGGCGATGACAACACGTCTCACATTGCTTTTTGCACTCATGATGCAACTATAAGGAAGATCCTCGTAAGCCGTTGGCCGGGAGGGGCCTCATTGAGGTAACTCACAGACAACATTTTGAGAACCCGAAGGGTCGCCGCGATTTACGCCCAAATGACCCTGTCTCGAGATCCCCATATCGGCGCCGGGCCGCCTGGAACACCCGGCGACACGATCATCGTCACGAGCGCTCGATCGCGCGGAGCCAGTCGCGGTACCCCGCGTCGACCACGCCGGGTTCCCCAGGCTCGAATCGTCGATCGAACTCCCAGAGCTCCTCGATCTGGCCCAGCGACTCATAGACGCCCGCGCCGAGCCCGGCGAGCGTCGCCGCGCCGCGCGCCGTGGCCTCCAGCGAGCGGCTGCGCAGAACCGGCAGTCGTGAGTTCGTGGCCTGGAGTTCGAGCAGCAGGCCATGACGATCGATTGGCGCGTCCTTGCGCAGCGTGAGGGCGAATCCGAACCATGAAGGATCGGAGCCGGCCGTGGCCTCCGGCAACACAAAGATATCTTCGAGATGAGCGAGGCCCTCGCGAA
>DAIOGY010000111.1:0-5383 GCA_036745005.1 Acidimicrobiales bacterium
CGCTCCCAGCAGCCGAAGCCCCCGCACGCGCACGCCGCACCGTGCGCGTCGACCACCATGTGGCCGATCTCGCCGGCGAAGCCGCTGCGCCCGCGCACCAGCTGGCCGTCGGCGACCACGCCGCCTCCGATGCCCGTGCCCAGGGTCACCATGACGAAGTCGTCGATGCCGCGCGCGGCGCCCCACGCGTGCTCGCACAGCGCCGCGCAGTTGGCGTCGTTCTCACAGAAGACCAGCGTCGAGCCCAGCGCGCCGCCGAGCAGCGCGCCGAGGTCGGCCCCCGAGGCGCTCTGCAGGTTCGGGGCGTAGGCGAGACGCCCGTCGCGGCGCATCAGGCCCGGCAGGCCGATGCCCAGGGGCACGTCGGCGACCTTGAGCCCGTGGACGTCGGCGAGACCTCGCACCTGGGCCGTGAGGACCTCGGCCGTCGCCGCGCCGGCCACGCCGCACGGGTCGTGGGGCGTGGCCGATTGAATCTCGCCCAGGACCCGGCCGTCGCGCCCGACGATCAGCGCCAGGGCCTTGGTGCCGCCGACGTCGATCCCGATGGCGACGTCGCTCATGCGCGCTGCTCAGCCCGGGCCTTCAGCTCCACGAGCGCCAGTGATTGGATGCGCTGGGCGGCCCGCGACTTCACGAAGTTCGGCAGCGGGACCAGCAGCTCCACCTCGAGGTCGTAGGTGACCCTCGTGGCGTCCCCGACGCCCTCGAATCGATACTGGCCCTGGAGCGCCGAGGTGATGTCGCCGCGCGTCTGGGTCCAGCTCAGCAGCTGGGGCGTCCGGCTGTAGTCGTAGCGCAGCGCGTACGTGGTGGACCGCCCGAACGCCGCCGCCCGGAACTCCACCTCGAGGGGTCGTCCGTCGGCGTCGCGCTCGAGGATCTCGACGCGCTTGAGGTCGCTGACCCAGTCGCCGTACCTCTCGAAGTCGGTGACGACCTGGTAGACGACGCCCGGCGGGGCGTTGACCACGATCGACTCAGTCGCCCGCTGCGCCACGGCACCTCACGGCTCCACCCTAGGCCGGTCGATTCGCACCCGGAAAATCGTCGAACGGCGCGAGCTCCCTCGAGAGGCGCCGCGCGAGGACGTCCCAATCGAACTCCGTGACCGCCATGTCGCGCGCGGCTCTCGCGAACCGCTCGCGCCGATCGACGTCGTCGAGCAACTCACTCATGGCGGCGGCGAGAGCTCGCGAACTGCGCGGAGTGTCGACCACGATTCCGGTGACGCCGTCGCGGACCGCCTCGTGGCTGCCCCCCGAGCGACCGGCGACCTGGGCGACACCCGCCGCGGCGGCCTCAAGGAAGACGATGCCGAAGCCCTCCTGCTCCAGACCGAGCCAGCGCGACCGACAGTCCATGACCAACAGGTCCGCGCAGGCCAGCCACGAGGCGATGTGCTCGTCGGGGACGTGGCCGACGAAGGAGACGGGAGCGCCCGCGCGCGACGCCAGCTTCTCGAGGCGTCCCCGATCTCGACCCGATCCCCCGATGGCCACGTGCAGGGTGGGGTGGCTCGCGCGCAAGCGGGCGGCCGCGCGAATGAGGGTGTCCATACCCTTGCGCGGGACGAGTCGCGAATACGCGACGACGAGCATGGTGTCGTCGCTGATCCCGAGCGTCGCGCGGACCTGGTGGCGGCGCGCCGCGCCGAAGGGCTCGAATCGATGGACGTCCACGCCGGGCGGCACCAGGACCGTCGGAGCCAGGTACTCGGCCGCCACGCGGCGGGCCTGCGCCTCGGGGTAGGCGCCGGCGCACACCACGACCTTCGCGTGGCGCAGCACGTAGCGCAGGGAGGACGCTACGAAGGGGAGGTGTCCCGGGATGGCCACCTCGGCCCCGTGCACGATGACGCCGTAGGGTCGCGAGAGCGTCGGACCGAGCACGCCCAGGGGCCACGCCGGATCGAGCAGCACCAGGTCGGGGTCGTGGCGTTCGATCGCCGCCTCGATCGCCCGTCGGATCGACCGGGTCGGCAGGTACAGGGTCCGTGACGCGATCCGCTCGATCCTCAGCGACGACTCCGCGTCGAAGCGGGCGGCGTCGGGGTGCGAGTCAGCGGTGAGGACCACCGCTCGTCCGGGCTCCAGGCGGCTCCATAGCTCGTGGAGGTAGACCTGGATTCCCCCGGTCTTGGGCGGGAAGTCGTTGGTGACGAGGAGCTGGTGCGCCATCGGCGACCACGCTAGCCAGCGATCGTCAGCCCGAGATTCCTAGGTCGGCGTCGCGCGGTGGTGGAAGCGCAGTCGCGGCAGCATCCCCTGGGCGGTGAAGAGCTGCACGACGTCGACGTCGTCGGCGGTCATCACCAATTCCTCCGGTGTGCCGCCGAGCACGTGAGTGACGAGGCAGTCCTGGCAGTCGGGCGTTCCTCGACGCACGCAGTCCGAGCAACTGATCGACATCTCTATCTCACTACCCATCACGACACCCTTCGACGTCGCCAGCATCGTGCGCGGCTGTGACATCACCGCAGGTGGGCGGCGATCTCCTGGGCGACCTGAGCGCTGGCGAACACGACGCCTTCGGCGACGACCCGCGGTCCCTCCGGATCGACGAGCACGTAGAAGGGGGGCCAGCGCACGTCGAGCGCCTTCAGGAGCTCCGGGGCAACGACGACCGCCCGGCGACAACCCGACCACTCCGGCGCCCCCTCGTCGGTCGCGCTCACCACGACGAGGGGGACGCCCGCCAGCTCGGTGAGGTCACCGTGGACGAAGTCGCGGCAACCGTCGCACGACGCCTTGATCGCCACGACCAGGGTCATCGAATCGAAGCGCAGTCGAATCGGCTGTCCGTCCAGGGTGTGGCCCAGCGACTCGCGCGGCGCCGGTCGCTCGCGAGGGCGGTCGAATGAACGGGCCCCTTCGCGGTCGGTCACGCGTCAGCGACGACTTCGACGTTGCGGCCGTGGCCGCACCATCGGCACAGGACCGACTCCACCGTGTGCGAGATGACCTCGGGCTCCTCGATGGTGAGGTCGCCGCCGACGGTGAAGTGGTGAAAGGATCGCACCGAGGTCGTCTCCACGACGTCAAAGCGGGTCAGGTTGCCGCACGCCGTGCAGCGGTACCTCGGGTTCACGACCATGACGGTACTTGTCGCGATGGCGACCTCACGTCACGGGGCGTCACGGCGCCACCGAGGATCGAGGTCGTAGCCGCGAGCGGCGGGATCTTCGTATTCGAAGACCGCGTCGAAGGGGGGCCGGTCGGTCGCGGGAGCGGCTCGTTCGCGCTCGATCAGTCGCACCAGCGCGGCGGGGTGGCGCACCCGACCCACGAAGATCGTGCCGGCCGCGGTCTCCAGGAATATCGAGCCCCGGTGGATCAGACGGTCGCGCACTCCCTGCTCGACCCGCACAGCCAGGACGTCGCGCCATTCCACCGACTGGCGATACCGGCGAGCCACGCCCCCTTCGGTGACGACTCGCTCGGACGTCACGTGCACCTTGTGAGAACGCCACCGCCATGACCGGGTGGCGAGGAGCAGCAGTGCCGGTGCCACCAGGACCAGAGCGGCCCAGCGTGACTGGTGGTGCAGCCACGACCAGTAGTGGCCCCCCACCGCGATGCCGGCGGCCAGCACGACCGCCGTGACGAACGGCGCCGTGACGCCGCGCGCGACCGGCGTCACCGTGACGACGTGAACCTCGTTCTCGCGCCAGGTCTCGTGTCGGGCCATACCCTCAGCGTAAGGAGTCGACGTCGCCGGGAAGCGCTACGTCCAGCGCGCGCTCCTAGTGTGCGGGGATGCCCGCCACCCCGACGCGTTCGTGGCTGTGGCCCTACCTGGGCATCGGCGTCGTGTGGGGTTGCTCCTTCCTCTTCATCAAGGTCTCGTTGGACTTCCTGACGCCCTTCGGCGTCGCCTTCGGCCGCTGCCTGCTGGGCGCCGTGACGCTCCTGGTCATCGCGCGGGTGACGGGCGTCACGCTGCCCCGGGGCCGTCGGGTCTGGCTCGACCTGTGGGTGGTGGCGCTGTGCCTGAACGTCTTGCCGGGCATCCTGTTCGCCGTCGCCGAATCGCGGACGACCTCGATCCTGGCGGGCATCATCAACGGACTCACGCCCCTCACGGCACTCTTCTTCATCGCGGTCGTGTTCCGCGACGATCCCGTCACGACGCATCAGCTGATCGGGCTCGGGGTGGGCCTCGTCGGCGTTCTCACCGTCCTCGGCGCGTGGCAGGGGTTCGGCGCCAACCCCTGGTGGGCCGTCACCTCCCTGCTCGCCGCGGTGACCCTCTACGGTGTGTCGTTCCCCTACTCGCGACGTCACCTCACGCCCCTCGGGCTGGCGCCCGTCTCGCTGGCGAGCGCTCAGCTCGTGCTGGCGACCGCGACCCTGCTGCCCACGTTTCTGATCGACGGCTTCAATGGCCACGCGCCCACGCTGCGAAGCGCCGGGGCTCTGATCGGTCTCGGCGTCTTCGGCAGCGGCGTCGCGTTCATGTGGAACTTCCGCGTGATCCAGGGCGCGGGGGCGTCGATCGCGAGCACCGTCACCTACCTCACGCCGGTCGTCGCCGTCGTCGTCGGCGTCATCTTCCTGCGCGAGTCATTGAAGTGGTACGAGCCGGTGGGCGGACTGGTCGTGCTAATCGGCGCGGCGATCGGGCAAGGCCGGTTCGCGCGTTCGCACTAGACGTTGCGCATCTGACGCGCGGCCATGTCGAAGTAGTCGAGGAGCTCGTGGTACTGCTCGTCCGTGAGCTCGCCCCGCAACGAGTCCAGGGCTCGCGTCATCGCGGCCATCCAGGCGTCGCGAGCCTCCGGCGTGATCGAGAAGGGCGCGTGCCGCAACCGCAGTCTCGGATGCCCGCGCTCGTCGGAGTAGGTGGACGGACCTCCCCAGTACTGGGCGAGGAAGAGGGCCAGGTGGCGCCGCGACTCGGACAGGTCGTCGGGGTACATGGGACGCAGGCGCTCATCGAGCGCGACGCGGTCGTAGAACGAGTCGACCAAGCGCTCGAAGAAATCGGCACCGCCCACCTGGTCGTACATCGATTCCGCCACCGCACCACGCTAGGGGGCCTGACCTAGACTTCGAAGGGCCCTGACGGGCGCGCGGGTGTAGCTCAATGGTAGAGCTCCAGCCTTCCAAGCTGGCCATGCGGGTTCGATTCCCGTCACCCGCTCTCACAGGGCTTTTCTCGAAAGTCCAACGATTTCAAAGCCTTTCGAGTGACCATGAGTAACCACGAGTGACCACGAGTGACCTCCGTGAAGTGCCCATAGGTGCCCAAACCGTCTCACGAAGTGCCCATAGGTGCCCAGAATGACTTGCGGAGACACTCCCAACGGGAGTCGGGAAACATCGCGAACGAGCGTATCGACGCAAAAGAACTACTTTTAGGACTTAGGCTCGAGGTTCTT
>DAIOGY010000112.1:0-5326 GCA_036745005.1 Acidimicrobiales bacterium
CCCGTGCGCCGGTCGTAGATGAGGTCGAGGCAGACCCCGCGCGCCTCCGCGTCGATCCGGTTCAGCGGCAAGAGCTTGGCGGCGTGCACGATGGCGGCGTCGAGCCCGGCGTCGGCGCACTCGTGGAGGAAGACGCTGTTGAGCACCTGGCGCGCCGCCGGGTTGAGTCCGAAGGAGACGTTGGACAGGCCCAGGATCGTGTGCACGCCGGGGAGCTCGGCCTTGACCCGGTGGATCGCCTCGATCGTCTCGAGCCCGTCGCGGCGCGACTCCAGCATGCCGGTCGACAGGGGGAGAGCGAGCGGGTCGATGAAGACGTCCTCGGCGTTCACGCCGTAGCGCGTGACCGCGAGGTCGGTGATGCGCCGAGCCACACGCAGCTTCCACTCGGCGGTGCGGGCCTGGCCCTCCTCGTCGATGCAGGTGGCCACAACGGCCGCGCCGAACTCGGCGGCGAGGCCCAGGAATCCATCGAGTCGGGTCCCGGGCCCCTCGCCCTCTTCGAGGTTGACCGAGTTGAGCATGGCCTTGCCCCCAAGCCACGTGAGGGCCCGGCGCGCCACGACGGTCTCGGTCGTGTCGACCATGACCGGCACGGACGACTGGGTCGCCAGGCGGCTCATCACCTCGTGCATGTCGGCGACCCCGTCGGCGCCGGTGTAGTCGACGCACACGTCGAGCACGTGCGCGCCCTCCTTGATCTGGTCGCGCCCGATGGCCACGCAGGTGTCCCAATCGCCGTCGAGCATGGCCTCGCGGAAGCGCTTGGACCCGTTGGCGTTGGTGCGTTCGCCCACCAGCAGGACCGACGTGTCCTGGTGATAGGGCATGGCCGAGTAGATCGAGGCGACGGCGGGGTCGAGAAGCGGAGAGCGCGTCCCGGGTCGCAGGGGCCGCACGTACTTGACCACCTCCGCGAGGTGGGCCGGGGTGGTCCCGCAGCACCCGCCCACGGCACGCACGCCGTACTCGGTCACGAAGCGCGCGAGGTGTTCGGCGAGGGCGTCGGGCGTCAGGTCGTAGTGCATCGCGCCGTCGACCACGCTGGGCAGTCCCGCGTTGGGCAGGCACGACAGCTGGGTCGGCGCGGTCTCGGAGATCTGGCGCAGGGGCTCGTACATCTCGACCGGCCCGGTCGCGCAGTTGAGACCGAGCACGTCCACACCCAGGGGGCTCAGCGCCGTGACCGCGGCGCCGACCTCGGTGCCCGGGAGCATCCGACCGGTCAGCTCGATGGTCACCTGCGCTTGGATCGGCACCAGCCGACCGGTGCGGGCCATGGCCCGGTGGCACGCGGCGATAGCCGCCTTGCCCGACAGGAGATCGAAGACCGTCTCGACGAGCAGCAGGTCGACGCCGCCGTCGAGCAGGCCGAGGGCCATCTCCTCGTAACTCGCCGAGAGGTCGTCGTAGGTGATCTGTCCCAGGGTGGGAAACTTGGTTCCCGGACCCATCGAGCCGGCGACGAAGCGTGGCGAGCCCGGGCTCGCGTACTGGTCGGCCAGGCGCCGCGCGATGACGGCGGACGCGTGGGCCAGCTCGCGCGCCCGATCGGCGATGCCGTACTCGGCCAGCACGACCGAGAAAGCGCCGAAGGAGTCCGTCTCGATCACGTCGACGCCCACGTCCAGGAATGAACGGTGGAGCCGCTCGACGGCCTCGGGTCGGGTCACCGTGAGGACCTCGTTGCAGCCCTCCAATGAGGCGCCGCCGAAATCGTCGGCGTGCAGGTCCTGGAGCTGGAGGTTGGTGCCGGTGGCCCCGTCGTAGATCAGGACTCGTTGGGCCAGGGCGGTCAGGTAGGGGTCGTCGGCGCCCGGTCGGGCGAACGGGGGTCGCGCGGGCGGCTCCATCTGTGAGCCAGGATACCGGTCAGGTCGACTTCACTACGCTGAAGCCGTGAAGGTGTACACCCGAGCGGGTGACGACGGGACCACGGGCCTCTACTTCGGTGGACGCGTCGCCAAGAGCGCGGCGCCGATCGAGGTCAACGGCGCGGTCGACGAGGCCCAGGCCGCGATGGGGTGGGCGCGCACGTTGACTGAGCCCGGCGGCGACCTCGACGAGCTGCTGATCTCGCTCGAGCGCGACCTGTGGGTGCTGATGGCCGAGGTGGCGACGCTGCCGGCGAATCGCCACAAGCTGGTCGACGGTCGCTCGCGCGTCACGCCGGCGATGGTCGCGCGGCTCGAAGAGCAGATCGACCGGCTCGCCGTCGACGTCGACGTCCCCGCGGAGTTCCTGGTCCCCGGGGAGAATCGCCAGGCCGCCGCCCTGGACGTCGCGCGCACGGTCGTTCGGCGAGCCGAGCGAGTCGCCGTCGGCTACGCCCTGGAGGACTCCCTCGTCGTCGCCTACCTCAACCGGCTGAGCGACCTCGTGTGGACGATGGCGCGCTGGGCCGAGGGACCGCACCACCGCACCGCCCGCGTCGACTAACCGAGAGGACCCCATGCCGTACAGTGCCCGCGTCACGACCCCGACCGAGGGCGCCACTCGCGCCACCGTCGTGGTTCCGGTCATCTTCGACCAGGGCGAGGCCGTGGTCGCCCCGACCGTGCCGGCGGTGCTCGGCGGCCACTCGCTGCCGCGTTCATTCTCGGCGGCGTGGTGCGCCCAGCAAGGACTCAAGGACCAGCCCGGCAGCACCACGGTGGTGCGCGCCTTCGCCGGGCTCAACGTCGCCCTGGTCACGGTCGGTTCGACGCTCAACGATCTGGACCACTACCGCCTCGCCGGCGCCGCCGCGGTGCGCTGCGCCGGCGACGGCGACGTCGCCTTCCTGCTGCCCACTGACGGCCTCGACGACCCGCGTGCGGTGGCCCAGGCCCTCGTTGAAGGCGCGTTGCTGGCCTCGTATCGATTCAAGGGCGGGGGTGCGGACGCGTCCTTCGACGTCGTGCCCCTCGGCGACCCGCTGCCGAGCGTGGGCGTGCACGACCTGGTCAGCGAGGGCGTGCGCCGCGGCACCGTCGTGGCGCGGGCCGTCAACTGGGCCAAGCGCCTCGTCGACACACCGGCCGGCGACATGTCGCCGAAGAAGCTGGCCCGGGCCGCGCGCGACCGGCTCGAGGGCGACCCCTACGTCACGCTCGAGGTGTGGAACGCCTCGCGGATCGCCGGCGAGAAGCTCGGCGGACTGCTCGGCGTGAGCCAGGGCTCCGCTCAGCCGCCCCGGCTGGTGTGGGCGTCCTACGACCCAGAGCCGGGAACGGGGTTGCCCCACGTCGCCCTCGTCGGCAAGGGCGTGACCTTCGACTCCGGGGGCCTGTCGCTCAAGCCGGGCGAGGCGATGATGACCATGAAGACCGACATGACCGGCGCCGCCGAGGTCCTCGCGGCGCTGTCGGTCGCGAGCCGGCTCGGCCTCAAGGTCCGGGTCACGGCGATCGCCCCGATGTCCGAGAACCTCCCGGGGGGAGAGGCGATCAAGCCGGGCGACGTGGTGACCGCCCGCAACGGCACCACCATCGAGGTGCTCAACACCGACGCCGAGGGCCGCCTGCTGCTCGCCGACGGTCTCAGCCTGGCCGTCGAATCGAACCCGGACGCCATCATCGACGTGGCCACGCTCACCGGAGCCCAGACGATCGCCCTGGGCGACCAGGTCGGCGCCTACTTCGCGTCGACCGAGGAGCTCGCCGCCTACGTCGAGGCCGCCAGCCGCACCTCGGGCGAGTCGTTCTGGCGCCTGCCCCTCTTCGCGGGCTACGAGGCCCACGTCGAGTCCGACGTCGCGGACGTGAAGAACATCGGCCGGCCGCGCGTCGCCGGGGCGTTGGTGGCCGCCCTGATCCTCCAGCGCTTCACCGACTCTCGACCTTGGGTCCACCTCGACATCGCCGGTCCCGCGCGCGCCGACGCCGAGCGCGGCTACACGACCAAGGGGGGGACGGCCTTCGGTCTGCGCACGCTCGTGGCCCTGCTGACGGCCGTTGCCGAGGACGTGGCGCCGGATTAGGTGCCGACCCGCCTGACGCGCGCCGCGCGCGCCGGGGTCTGTCGAATCGTCGACGTCGACCGCGCATCGGAACCGTCGGCCCGGCCGACCAGGACCGTGGCGACCAGCTCGTCGTCGCGAGCGCCGGCGAAGGCGAGCACTCGGTCGGCGTGGCGGAAGTTCCCCCAGATCGTGGCCTGCCAGCCCGCCTCCTCGACGAGCAGCAGTAGCGCCATCGTCGCCATGGCGGCGTCGACGAACCAGTAGGGCACGGGCCAGGCGTCGCGCTCGGAGAGGCCCGACGCCACTTTGTCCGCCTCGGCGTAGCGCGAGAGGTAGTCCTCGACGCGCGTGGTCACGATGACGCCCGCGCCCGCGCGCGCGAGCCCCGCGTAGCGCCGCGAGCTGGCGCGCCACGCGGCGTCGGTCGCGGCCTCGAAGTACGCCGGCAGTCGCGGCGCGTCCACCACGTGCAGACGCACGCCGGCGGCGTTGCCCGCCGTGGGCGCGCGCAGCGCGTCCGCGCAGAGCGCGGCGAGCCATTCCGGGTCGACCGGCGTAGCGTCAAAGGACCGCACCATGCGGCGCCGGGCGAGGAGGTCGCGCAGGTCCACGCGACGGGTCTAGCAGTCGGCCCGTCGGGAATGATGACTCGGCCGGTAAGATTTCCGCGAGCCCAAGGAGCGTCCGTGCCCTCACCGCGAGAACTGTTGAACGCCGCCAAGGCCGAGATCCGCGAGGTCGACCCGTCCGAGGTGGCGGCCCACCTCGAGCACTACCGCCTGCTCGACGTGCGCGAACCCGACGAGTACGACCAGGGCGCCGTGCCGGGCGCGGTCCACGTGCCGCGCGGCAACCTGGAGTTCTCGGTCGAGGGCCGCCTGCCCGACAAGGGCGCGCCGATCGCCGTGTACTGCGCGGGCGGCACCCGCTCGGCGTTCGCCGCCAAGACACTCCAAGATCTCGGCTACACCGATGTGGTGTCGGTGGCCGGCGGATTCAACAAGTGGAAAGACGAGGGGCTGCTCTGGACGACCCCGAGGGCGCTCAACGCCGACCAGCGCAACCGCTACCAGCGTCACCTCCTCCTGCCCGAGGTGGGCGAGGCGGGCCAGATGAGACTGCTCGACGCCAAGGTGCTCCTGCTGGGCGCGGGGGGGCTCGGCTCACCGGCGGCGCTCTACCTGGCGGCGGCCGGGGTCGGCACGATCGGCATCATCGACATGGACGTGGTGGACGCCTCCAACCTGCAACGCCAGGTGCTGCACAACGTCGGGCGCATCGGCATGCGCAAGGTCGACAGCGCTCGCCAGACGTTGGAGGCCATCAACCCGGACCTGACAGTGACGACTTACGACACGCGTCTCGGGGCCGACAACATCCTGG
>DAIOGY010000113.1:0-5238 GCA_036745005.1 Acidimicrobiales bacterium
TAGCGATAGTCCCAGTTGCGGGTGCCGCCAGGATTCTCCGGCAGCGAGGTCGTCGGGGCCGCGAGCAGGGCGCCGGTGGGCGCGTACGTCAAGCCCTTCAACGTGATCGCGCTGCGCTGGAGCAGCTCGCGCCACGGATGATCCGGAAACCGCCCACCGTCGATCCAGTCGCGCCAGAAGCGGTTCGTCTCCTTGCGGCACGCTTCGACCTGCTCGATCGTGGAGGGCGGGGAGTCCTCACCCCAGCTCAGCACGACGAAGGACATCTCACCCTCGGTGAGACGGTGGCGGGCTCGCACGGCGCGGCCCTCGATGCCGAAGCGCATGTCGCCGGTCAGGGTCATCTTCTGGTAATCCGGATTCGTCGTCACGACCGAGTCGTAGGAGCTGCCCGCGTACTCCCATTCGGCGTCTTCACGCCCGTAGTCGAAGGACGGCTCGCAGTTGAGCAGCAGATCGACGTTGCCGTGCAGGCAGGTCGCCGTGCGAATCAGCACGTGGCGCGCGTCGTGATCGCCCGGGGTGCGCCGGTGCAGGTCTGATCGCAGACCGGTGCGATACCAGGGGGCCACGGCCAGGAAGTCGGTCACCACGAGCCAGCCGCTGCGCGTCTGCCACGTCGTGGCCAGCACCATCGTGCCCGGCACGTACTGGCGGTGGGCGGGGACCGCGCTGTCGACCGGGGCCAGACGAAAAGAGCCCGCGGCGCGGTCGAGCAGTGTGCCGAAGACACTGGGGTCGTGGGGCCGTGGAAGGCAGAACCATTCGATCGCCCCGGTCGGCGCGACGAGGCAACTGTTCTCGCAGTCCGAGAGGAACGCGTAGTCGGCGATCGGGGGAAAGATGGTCTCGAGCGGGATGGGACTCGGCGGCGCCAGGACGTCCGCCTCGCCCAACCGGGGTCGCAGCGCCGTGGGCGCCACGATCGGCTTCGAACTCGGTTGGTTTGAGCCGGGGCTCGAATGGTGCTGCGGCTTGAGTGACATGCGGTCACCTCTCCAACAAGAATCCCTTGCCGGCACTTTCGGGCACACTCGGCCCCTCGGTCATGAACCTCTTCGGGTCACCCTACCGGGGCACCCCGTGATCCACTCCGCACGTTCGGCATCGAGGGCAGCCCAGGCGGGCGCCGTCACACGATCGTCATGCGAGTTGTGAGAAATGAGTGCGCGCCGACGCGTGGGCGTACCCGACACCCGTTTTGAGCGCGCGGACCGAGTCGGGACGCGCAGTCGTGACCTCGCGGCGCTCAGCCCCGAACGTTCATGACGTGGCGCACGTCGAGGTTGCGGAAGCTCGGGGGACCGTCGAGCAACTGGCCCATCTCGGACGCGTAGCGCGCGGTCTCGGGGTCGTTCGAGTTCTTCATCGCCTCGTCATACGAGTCGAACTCGACGATGACGATGTAGTGACCGGGGTTGTCACGGTCCTCGGTGATCGTGCCCCTGGTGGCGAGCAGCGCATCGCCGCGCTCTTCCTGCATGCGCTTGGAGAACGCTTCGACCTCGTCGTAGCGAGACGACGTGAACTCCATCAACTGAATGAATTTGGGCATTGACCCTCCTAGGTTCGTAGGGCGGAATCTACACTGCGCTCCCGCTCGCGGCCACTGGCCGACGCGTGTCGATCTCGCCCTCCGAGGACGCGGCGAAGCGGCGCGCGCCGTCGCGGCCGCATCACCGGATGCCCCACGCCGACGACGCGGACCCAGGGAATCGGTGAGGTGACGAACAACATTGCCACGATTCTGAGTCACCTCTACGAAGCGCGAACTAGAACGGAAACGTGCCCCCGCGACGACCACGTCACCGAGCGGCGAGCCGTCGGGCCGGGATCGTCGTTCTCACCCTGGCGGCGGCGTCGGTCACCCTGGTGCCGATCGGCGCGCCCGGGCTCTCCGCGGCGTCGCTGCGACACGGAACCGCCGCGACGCTCCACGCGCACGCGTCGGAGGTCGTGCTTCCGCGCACCGGGTGTCCTGCCTTTCCCGCCGACAACGTGTGGAACACGCCGATCACCGGACTGCCCGTCAACGCGAACAGCGCGACCTGGCTCGCGTCGATGGACTCGTCGTCGATCAACCTCCACCCCGACTACGGACCCTCGGGGATTGCGAAGAAGCCGTACGGGATTCCCTGGCAGGTCGTTCCGCGTCGCGCGGCGTTCACGACGGTCCGGTTCCTCTACGCCTCCGAGAGCGACCGGCGCCCCTACCCGCTGACGTCGTCCACGCCGGTCGAGGGGGGCAGCGACCGCCACGCCTTGATGGTCGACCCGGTTCGATCGCGGTACTCACCCTCGTGCATGCTCTTCGAGACGTACGACACCGTCTACCGGGCCCGTGGGCGGTCCACCGCGGGCTCCGGAGCGGTGTGGAACCTGCGATCGAACGCCCTGCGCCCGGCGGGGTGGACGTCGGCCGACGCCGCGGGATTGCCCATCCTGGCGGGTCTGGTCAACTTCGACGAGGTGGCGTCCGGGGCGATGGATCACGCGATCCGCTTCACCACGCAGTGCACCCAGCAGTCCTACGTCTGGCCCGCCCGGCACGAGGCGGGCCAGACCAACACCAACTGTCCGCCGATGGGCGCGCGCTTCCGACTGAACGCCTCCTTCACCCTGGCGCCGTCGGTGTGCGGCGCGTTGTGTCAGACGGTCCTCACCACCATGAAGACCTACGGCCTGATCCTGGCGGACAACGGGAGCAACTGGTACTTCCAGGGCACGGCCGACACCCGATGGACCTACAGCGACGTCGATCAGCTCAAGCAGATCCCGGCCAGCCAGTTCGTCGCGGTCGACGAATCCTGTCTGATGGTCAGCGCCAACTCCGGCCAGGCCCTCCAGCCCGGCACGGCGGCGTACTCACAGAGCTGCGGCTGACCGGACCCGGTGGCTCGTGGCTGGTGACGTCGCGGAACGCGTGACCTGAGCCCGCGGGCCGCGGCGCGTTACTCGCCGGTACGGTTCGGCCCGGAGGACGTCGAGGGACGCGTGGCATAATGGCCCCTCATGTCGGATACCCCCGAGCCGGACGACGCCCACTCACTCGACGACCTCGACTCGAACTTCTTCGGCGAGGGCCACCCGATGGGTCTGCCGACCTTCGCCGCCCCCGTGGGCGCCCACCTGCGCAACCGCCGCAAGGTCAACAGCCCCGCCCAGCTCCTCGAGCTCCAGCAGCTGGTGCACTTCAAGCCCAGCCACGGCCGGTGGCGCATCGCCAAGGACCTGGTCGGACTGATCCGTCGGGGCCACGGCGGGGAGGGTGACGAGTCGTACTCCGACAAGTTGGGTCGTGAGTCCAAGCGCGGCAAGTCCGAGTCCTCGACCTACGGCACCGCCACCATCGACGGGCGGTCCGTCGTGCTCTACGCGATGAACTGGGACTTCTTCGCCGGCTCGCTCGGGGTCGTGTCGGGCGAGGCGTTCCAGGCCGCCGCCGACCTGGCCGTGTCCAAGCAGCTGCCTCTCGTGAGCGTCTACGCCTCAAGCGGCGTGCGCCAGCACGAGAACTTCGCCGGCCTGACCCAGATGACCAGGATGGTCGAGGCGATCCGCTTCTACAAGGAGAAGGTGGCGCTGCCCCACGTGGCGGTGCTGCTGGGCAACGTCTGGGGCGGTGTCTCGGCCAGCGCCGTGCCCAACGCCGACCTCATCGTTGCGACCTCGGGCACCAACTTCGGCTTCGCCGGTCCCAACGTCATCGAGGCCTTCGAGGGGGCCTCGGTGCCCACCGACTCTCAGAGCGCCGAGGCGAACCTCTTGGACCGCAACATCGACGTGGTGCTGGCCGACGTCAAGGACGTGGTCTGGTACCTGAGCGAGCTGTACGCGGCGACGACGCCGCCCGACCGCCAGCACGTGCTCACCGCCGAGACGCCGACGATGATCCGCAACGTCAGCGTCTCGGACCAACGCCGGGTGGTCGCCTTCGGGCCGGTGGGCATCCATGGCCCGCGCCTCGAAGACGTGCCCGGCTCCGTGTCAGTCCTGGCGGCCGCGTCGCGCGAGACCACCGAGGGCGACGAGCCCGACGCCCTGGTCGAGCAGTACCAGGATCTCATCAGCGACGCCAACCGGGTCGACCTCGAGTTCATCGTCCGATTCGGCTTCACCGACGCGGTGGCGGTCTACAACTACGTCCAGGAGGCCGAGGTCAAGCGCTACCCGGCGATCGTCGGCGCCTTCGCCCGGATCGGTCCGCAGCCCTTCGTCGTCGTGGGCACCCAGCCCTCGTACCACCGCATCGGCGAGAGCGTGATCAAGCGCCCGGCCAATCCGGGTCCGGAGGACTTCAGCTTCATGGAGCGCCTCTTGCACGTCGGCGGCCGGCTCGGTCTGCCCGCGCTGTTCGTGACCGACACGCTGGGTGCCAAGCCGACGCTCGAGAGCGAGCGCCGGGGCCAGTCCCGGGCCATCGCCAGCGCCCTGCTCACCGGCATCGACTACCCCAAACCGGTGATCTCCCTGGTGGCGGGGGCCCTGGGCAGCGGGGGCGGACTGGCGACGACCCCCATGGCCGACCACGTCATGATGATGGAAAAGGCCATGGCCTACGTCGCCGAGCCGCGCTCGGCCGCGTCGATCCTCTACAAGACCGCGAACCCGACGCGCGATCAGATCCGCACGACGCTCGCGACGATGCGCTCGACGGCGCGCGACCAGCTCGACCTCGGACTGATCGACGAGGTGATTCCCGAGGACCCGAGCCCCTTCCTCACGGTGGAGCGGATCCATCGCTCGATCCTCCGCGCGTACGTCGAGCTCGCGCCGCTGTCCGAGAAGCGACTGCGCGCTCGACGCCACGAGCGCATCCGGGCGCTGCGGGCCTTCGACATCATCCAGGAGTAGCCCTCGCGCCGCGCCGCGCGATGTGACCAATGCCCCTACCGCGCCCGGCACGCGGCACCGAGAAGACGCCTACGTTCGAAGTGGAGAGCCACCGCCTCACGGCGGGGCGGTGACCCCCGCGAAGCGGAGGGTGAGATGAGGGAAAGCAAGACATTGGAACGTCGCGGAGACGCGACACTCGGCATGGACGGACTGACCTGGCCGTCCTGGACGAACTGGCCGTCGCGGCGCTGGCTCGACGAGCTCCTTCGCGACACCACGTGGCACCCGATGATCAAGGTCGAGGAGTGCCGCGAGGGCGAGGCTCTGGTCGTGCGGGCCGAGTTGCCCGGCGTCGACCCCGACAAGGACATCCAAGTGGAGATCCTCGACGGGGCCCTCGTG
>DAIOGY010000114.1:0-5162 GCA_036745005.1 Acidimicrobiales bacterium
ACTATCGCGATTTCGGCGGATGCGCCCGCACCGCGGCCTCGTTCACCTCGACGCGCACGGCCTGGAAGACGCGCGTGGCGACGTGGCCGCGGCGCCGAGCTGCGGGAGGAACGGCCCGCTCGACCGCCGCGGCCAGTTCGCTGGTCGTGGCCGGCGCCGCGTCGATGATCGATCGGGCGATGGCGCCCGCGAACCGGCTCTCGCCGTGAACGCGCAGGACCCGCACGAGCTCGTGCTGGTCGACTCGCGCCAGGTACTGCGCGGCGGTCTCGCCCTGAGTTGTGTCCATGCGCATGTCGAGGGGCGCGTCGGCACGAAAGGAGAAGCCGCGGCCCGCCACGTCGAACTGGTGCGACGAGACGCCGAGGTCCATGAGGACACCCACCACCGGGTCCGCGCCGATGAAGTCACCGGCGTCGCGCAGCACCCTCGCCAGGTCCGCGAAGGTTGCCGCGACGATGCGGACGCGCTCACCGTAGGCCTCAAGGCGCGTGCGCGCTGCGGCGCGAGCGTCGGGGTCGCGGTCGATGCCGAGGATCCGAAGCTGCGGCGCGGACCTGAGCAGCGCGTCGGCGTGCCCGCCGCCACCCAGCGTGGCGTCGACGACGACGCCGACGGGCTGGTCCGCCAGCAGGTCGACGATCTCGCCTTCGAAGACGGGTACGTGGTAGGTGTCCTGGGCCATCTGCAGCCTCTCAATCGTCAAGACGGGCGAGAGGGCGGAGGAGGTTTCCCGTCCCGTCTTGACGATTGACAGGCTGCGCATGGTCCGCGGCCGGTACTGCTGCATCGTTCCTTTCACTCGGTGCTGCCCGTTCTGAACATCTCTTCGGCCGAGTTCACCTGCTCGGCGTAGACGCTCGGGTTCCACAGCTCGAGGTGGTCCAGCGCCCCGACGACGAGCACGTCACCACTCAAGCGCCCGTACTCACGGATGTGCGCCGGGAGCGCGAAGCGACCCTGTTTGTCGAACTCGACCTCGTGGGAGTTCGACGCCCAGTAGCGCGCCATCCGGCGTCCGACGGGGCCGCCGTCGCGACTCTGGTTCTGGCGCTGGGCGGACTGGCGGTCGAACTCGCTGGGCGTCCACAGCGCCACGCAGCCCTCGGTGTTGGGACTCAGATGACCCCCACGCTCGAACTCGGGGCGAAACCGCGCGGGCAGGATCAGGCGTCCCTTCGCATCCAGCGAGTGCTGGAACTGACCGACGAAGCCGAGCATCCCGAATCCCTCCGGGGAGCTCTCCACTCCCCCCCATTTCGCACCACCATACACCACCTACACCCACTCGCCACCAATTTTCAGCCGACCACGACCGATTTATGGGAGGGAGTTGTGGCGGCGATGAGCGCCACTCGCCGGGCGGGCCGGCGGCTACGACGACAGGCGTCGGTGAAGCGTCGTCCAGGGACCAGAAATCCGGTCGAGGTCGGCGCGAAGGGCACGTAGATCGGTGAGACCGAGCGTCGCGTGCGTGTGATGGTCGAGCGCCGCGGCGAGACCCGGCGGCGCCTCCGCCAGCAGGTCGACGAGCGCCGCCGACGGGCGCGCGGGTAGGACACTCGTGACGAGGGTTCCCTCGCGAACCCGCCACTGGGCCACGCCGACCGCCTTGCGCCCGTTGACGAAGACCTCGCCCGGGCCTCGGCCGGCGAAGCAGGCCGCGCGGTGTGCGGTGGCGCCCTCGAGCGCGCCCTCGTGAACCTCCACGGCGCCCTGGACGGAGCGAGCCAGCGCGTCGCGCCACCAGCGGCCCGCCGCGATCGCGCTCGCACGCACGTCGCCCGTCCAGCGTTCGTCGGCGGGGGGGATCCACCAGTCGATCCACAGGTCACCCGGCTGGATCAGCACCACCCCGCCCCCGCCGCGCCGTCGGCGCACGACCTGGCCGGCGCCGCGCGCGCGCAGGTCGTCGAGGGTCTGGCCGCTCCCGAGGACCACGAGGGGCGCGTCGACCTCCACCGCCGTCATGGTCGCGGCGGCGCGTCGGCGCAGTTCGTCGTAGTCGAAGAGTTCGCCCGGCGGTCCCGTCACGAGGCGCGCGGCAGGAACGGCGCCCAAAGCGGATGGGGATCGGGGACGTGGCGCCACCGCCACCAGGGTCCGTCGGGCACGCGCGGCTCGAAGTGGAGCCGCCAGCCGAGCTCCTCGATCAGCCGGTCGCCCTTTTGCATGTTGTGACGCTTGCAGGCCGCGACCACGTTGGTCCAGTCGTGGGATCCGCCGCGGCTGCGCGGCACCACGTGGTCGATCGTGTCGGCGTGCTCGAGGCAATAGGCGCAGCGATAGCTGTCGCGCAGCAGCAGGGAACGCCGGGTCAGGGGCGGGGTGCGCACGCGTGCGGGCAACTTGACCATCTCGTGCAGACGCACGATCGCGGGTATCTCGACCACCACCGTGGCGCTGCGACAGACGGCGGGCTCATCGGGCACCGCGATCGGCTCGGCGCGTCCGGCGAGCATCAGCACGACCGCGCGGCGCTCGCTCACCAACTGCAGGGGCTCGAAGGTGGCGTTGAGCAGGAGAACTCGACCCACGGGCCCGACCTACCTGCCCACCGGCTGGCGCAGCGACCATCGGGCGGCGTCGACGAGGTCGTGGGGCGTCGCGTGCCCCGTGGTCCCGTACGCGGTGCGGAGTCGGAACTCCCAGTACTGAGCGTCGGGCAGCGGCAGGAACGGGGCGCGGCGCCACCACCCGCGCCGCCGCAGCCGCCAGCCGGCGCGCGCGAGGACGAGCGCGCGCGACGGACGCGCGACGAGGTACGCGGCGAGGCCCGGTGTGCGGAGCGCGTTCACGCCGCCGCCCCCCGCCACGCGACGAGCGCCGCCCCCAGCAACCCACCGTCGGGCCCGAGGCTCGTCGGGCGGATCTCGAGGTCGGCGACGTACGAGAAGGTCGCCACCTCACGGGCCGCGGCGTTGGCCTGGTCGAAGAAGCGCCTGCCGTATCCGAGGGCGACCGATCCGCCGATGTAGCACCGGGTGATGTCGAGCACGGTCGACAATGTCCCCACCGCGTGGCCCACCAGTCGGGCGGTGCGCGAGCGCGTCTCCTCGTCGGCCTCGTCGGGGGGACGACCGGTCATGGCGGCGATGGCGAAGCCCGACGCCTCGGCCTCCAGGCAGCCTCGGCTCCCGCACGCACAGTCGCGCCCGTCGGGCACGACAGTGAGGTGCCCGACGTGCCCGGCGTTGCCACTCGCGCCGTCGATCAAGCGCCCGTCGACGACGACGCCACCGCCCACGCCGCTCGACACGACCATCGAGAGGTACGACGAGTCGGCGTGCGCCGCCCCGAAGCGACCCTCGGCGAGCGCGAGGGCGCGCGCATCACCGTCGACGTGCACCTCTAACCCGAGGCGCCGCGCCAAGCTGTCGCGCAGGGCAACGTCGCGCCACGCGGGGATGTTGAGCGGCGAGACGAGCGCGCCGTGATCGGACATCGGTCCGGCGCACGCGACACCGAGCAGTGACGGCCCGGCGCCCTCGCGCACGCGCTCGACCATGGTGCCGATCCGTTCCAGGAGATCGGACCCGTCGCCGATCGTCAGACGGTCGCGCGCCAGGACCGCGCCACCCGGGTCGACGAGTCCGGCCGCGACCTTGGTCGCGCCGATATCGAGGGCCAGGCACGGAGCGGCGCTAGGCGCCGCTCCGGCGGGCGTCATCCGCTTTTGCGGCGCTGACGCGACAACCAGTCGCGAAGCGAACGGGTCCGGGGACCGACGTTCGCGGGGGTGTCGTCGCCGTGGGCGGACCGGGTGAGGTCCTGCCACGAGGCGCGACCCAAGAGGCGGGCGTTGCGCTCGATGACAACGGCGGACACGAACATGAGAGCCACGCCCACGAGGCCGAGGGCGACGTTGTACGAGAAGGTGAGGACCAGGACCGCCAGGCCCACGACGAAGCCCAGCACGCCCCAGCGCACCCGGCGGCCGCCGTGCGCGTAGACGTTCGTCTCGCGCACGCTCTTGGCGAAACGAGGATCCTGCTTAGAGAGCGAATCTTCCAGCTCGGCCAGAACCCGCTGTTCGTGTTCCGAAAGCGGCATCGCATCTCCTTCCTTCCGATATGGCGTTATCGTACCGTCTCGGCGTCTGGGCCTGCACGTCAAGCGAAGGGACCAAAGGAACCAGTTCACGATATGGCCAGCCACCACTCCTTCGGCGTGACCCGGGTCGCGGCGGTGTGCACGGGGAACATCTGCCGGTCCCCGATGGCCGAGGTCGTCCTGGGCGACCTGGTCGACGCCGACGAGCACCTGCGCGGGACGGTCGTCGTCACCAGCGCCGGGACCGCCCGGTGGCACGTCGGCGAGGGGATGGACCCGCGCGCGCGCCGGGCGCTGGACCGGGCGGGTCTGCGCCGGGCGGGGTCGCCCGCCGCCTACGCCGACACCTCCTACCTCGACGCCCAGGACGTGATCCTGGTCATGACCCGCGAGCACCGCCGCGACGTACGCGCGCGTCTGAGTCGCCGCGGCGCCCAGGTCATCTTGCTGCGCGATCTCCTCGACGAGCCAAGTCTCGACCTGGCCGACCCCTACGACGGCGACGACGACGCCTTCGACGAGTGTCTGGCGGTCATCCAACGAGCGGGTCGGCGTTGGACATCGGAACTTCGTCGGATACGGGATGCAGGCTCGTCCGGAGCTTGATCTCGGGCAGGGTGAGCGAGACGAGGACGGCCAGCACGCCGATGGGCGTGGCCACCTTGTAGATGTGCTGGAGCGTGTTCGTGATGGAGCGCAGCACGACGTAGAGCTGGGCGGGCGGCAGGTGCCGAAGGATCCGCGGGTTGAGATGAGAGGGATCCAAGCCCTTGGGAAGGTTTCCGCCGAAACCCGTCAGAAGCTGACGCGGGAATTCATTGGCGTAGAGCGCGCCGAAGACGGCCGTCCCGAAGGAACCCCCGATGGACCGGAAGAAGTTCGCCCCCGCGGTCGCGGCGCCCAGATCGGCTTGGTCGACGGCGTTCTGGACCGCCGTCACGAGGATCTGCATGACCAGGCCCAGCCCCACGCCGAGCACGAACATGTACAGGGCGATGGTGACGCTCGAGGTGCCGATGCCGACCAGAGCCATCAGGGCCAGGCCCACGGTCATGATGGCGGTACCCGCGATCGGGAACGGTCGATATCGCCAGCCCTTCGAGACCAGT
>DAIOGY010000115.1:0-5155 GCA_036745005.1 Acidimicrobiales bacterium
GTTTCCCGCCCGGTGGTCATCAACGGTTACACGCAGCCCGGGGCGAGCGCGAACACGCTGTGTCGGGGCGACAACGCGGTCCTGAAGATTCAACTCGACGGCACCTACGAAACCGCCGGCCCCCAGTACATCGAGTTCGCCTTCAAGCTGCGCGGCGGAGCCGCGTCCGTGACCACGGTGGAAAAGGAGATCATCCGCGTCCTGCCGCCGGGCAGCACCTACAGCTTCCACGTCACGTCGGTGGTGCAGGGCGCGGCCAACCGCACCGTGCGTCCCGACGCGCTGGCCCTGGGGGTCTTCGGGGCGATGGCCATGCTGGGCGCCCTGTTGACCGCGCTGCAGCTGATCGCGCGACTGCTGCGCGCGACGCGAGACGACCAGCTGGCCCTGCGCGCGCTCGGTGCGAAGCGGCGCGTCGTCGTCGCGGACGCGCTCGTCGGTGTCGTCGCGTCGATCGTCGTCGGATGCCTGCTCGCCGCCGGTGTCGCCGTCCTCCTGTCGCCCCTGTCGCCGATCGGACCGGTGCGAGCGGTCCTGCCGGCGCGGATCCACGCGGACGCGCTGGTTCTGGCGGTAGGCCCGGTCGTTCTGCTGGTGTGCGCGACGGCGGCGGCGCTCGCCCTGGCCTACCGGTGGGCGCCGGGTCGACGACGGGCTCGTGAGGGTCGCCCGGGAGCCGAGTCGCGTCTCGCGAGGCTGGGGGCGAACGCCGGGATGCCGGTCTCGGCGGTCGCGGGACTCCACTTCGCCTTCGAGCCCGGCCGGGGCCGCAGCGCGGTGCCGGTGCGCTCCGTGCTCGTCGGCGTGACGTTGGCCGTGGCCATGGTCGGGGCCACGCTCACCTTCGGCAGCGGCCTCTCCACGCTGGTCTCGCACCCGTCCCTCTACGGCTGGAACTGGGACTACGCCATCGCCGGGAACTCCACCGTGCCGCCCCAGTCCGTGGCGGTGGTGAGACACAGTCCGCTGGTGCGGGCGTGGTCGAAGTCCAACTTCGCCAACGCGCAGATCGACGGCCTCACGGTTCCCATCATGTTGGTCCACCCGGGCGCGCGCGTGACCCCGCCGTTGCTGGCGGGCCACGCGGTCGAGGGCGTTCATCAGATCGTGCTCGGCGCGGCGACCTTGGCGGACCTGCACAAGAAGTTGGGTGACTACGTGATCGGTGGCTACGGCGACAAGCACGACTACCCCGTCTACGTGCCGCCCACCCGGATGAAGATCGTCGGGATCGCCACCCTGCCGGCCGTCGGCAACGCCCTGACCCTGCACACGTCGATGGGTCTGGGCGCGATGATCGACATCAACATCGAGCCCGCGGTGTTCGCCAAGGCGATCGCGAGTCCGTACCCGACGCTCAACGGGCCCGCCATGGTCTTCGTGCGCTTCCGGCCCGGCGTGACGCACGCGCAGGCCCTGGCGTTCCTGCGCACCGTCGATCGGGTCGGGGACCGCGCGCTGGCCGCGGTGCCCAACGGCGCGGGCGGCGGCTCGTCGGTGAACTGGCTCTCGGTCCAGTATCCGGCGGAGATTGTCAACTACCGGTCCATCGGCGACACGCCGTTGTGGCTGGCCATGGGCTTCGCGTCGGGCATCGTCGTCGCCTTCGGGTTGACGATCGTCGCCTCGGTCCGGCGCCGTCGCCGCGACCTCGCGCTGCTCAAGACGCTCGGCTTCACCCGGCGCCAGCTCGGCGCGGCCATCGCCTGGCAGGCGACCCTCTCTGTGGTGGTGGGCCTGCTGGTGGGCATCCCCGGGGGGATCGTCCTTGGTCGCTGGCTCTGGGACCTCTTCGCCCGCCAGATCTACGCCGTGCCGCGCGCCACCGTGCCGACCCTGTCGTTGTGCCTGCTGGGAGCGGCCGCGGTGGTCCTCGCCAACGTCGTGGCCTACTTTCCGAGCCGTTCGGCGTCACGCACGAGGGCCGCCCTCGTCCTGCGCGCCGAGTAGCTACTCGGCGCGCAGCACCAGCCCCGGGGGCGTGTGCGACGCGCTGCGCCCGGGCAGCGCGGCCGCCAGCGTGGCCACCACGATCGAGCCGACCCCGACCAGGACGACGGCGAGCGTCGGGATGGTCGCGTCGGGCACGGCGTTGATGCTGCGCGCGAAGAGGTCCCACAGCCAGCGGCCCAGCAGAACGCCCAGCGGAATGCCGACGACGGCGCCGATCACGCCGTCGACGCTGGCCTGGCACGCGACGGCGCTGGCGATCTGGCGCCGGGTCAAGCCGAGCGTCTTGAGCAGCGCCAGGTCGCGGCGGCGCCGGCGCACCGACGCGGTGAGGGTGAGACCCAGGGCGGCGACCGCCCCGATCGCTAGCCCGACCGCCAGGACGAGCGGGGTGGATCCGATGGATCGGTAGTTGACGATCTGGATCGGCCGCTGCACGCCGAGCACGCTGACGCCGTTGCCCCGGGCGTGGGGATCGGCCGCGTAGAGCGCGTTGGCGGCCCGCGCGAGACGGCCCATGTCGGCGCGCCCCGCGGCCGGCGAGACCCTCGCGCGCATCCGCACGAAGACCAGGTTGGGCCCCTCGAGGTTCGGGTCCCGACTGCCCTGGGCCCGCTGGAAGGTCCGCGGCAAGATCCCGAACGGCTCGAGCGCGCCGATGCCCATCGAGGTGTGCTCGGCGACGTAGCTGGCGTACCCGACCGCGGGGAAGGTGGCGGTGCCCACGACGGTGACTTTGGTCGGCGGCACGTAGAGCGGGGCGTCCGACGCGTTGCCGTAGCTGACGGTGACCGTCCCGCCGACGTGCGCACCCAGCGCGGCCATCGTCGCGGCGCCCAGCACGATCTGGCGGTTGTTGTCGAGCCCGTGTCCGGAGAGAATGGGCGGCATGACGTGGGCGCCGGGCCTCGCGAGGATGATCGGGACGACCCGTCCGTTGATCTGCGCGTCGGTGTAGTCCACGCCGCTCCACGCGGCGACCAGTGGATCGTGTTGCAGCATCGTCATGGTCTTCAAGGGGACGTTGTTGGACGCGTCGAGCACGTAGCTCCAGTTCCACCCGTAGAGGCGAGGACTGGACACCAGGGTGTTGAGGCTGCTGGCGAACGTGAGGGTCGACACCATCAGCGTCACCGCCACGACGGCGCCGGCGATCACCGAGCGAACCGGGACCTCGCTGCGACCGCGGCCCGGGTCGAGGGCGAAGTGCACCCCGAGCGCGCCGGAGATGGGGAGGCCCACGGTCTGCGCGCGCCGCGTGACGTCAATCGCGCGGGCGCCGCCGCGCCGCCGCGACGCACGGTGGGGCGCGCCACGCCACGCCAGCAGCAGCGTGGTCGCTCCCAAGACGACGAGGAGGAGGGCCGCGCCGAGTCCCAAGACGAACGGGTCGGCGGAGAGTCCCCCATCGGGGTACACGGGGCGAACGGGACCGATCGGAAAGAGCGGCGAGAGGGCCAGGGCGACGAGCACGGCGCCCGCGGCGCCCAGCGCCACCGAGCCCAGGGCGCCAATCACTCCTTCGAGGAAGGTCTCGGCGGGCCGGGCCCCCAGCGAGCGCAGGAGCACTCGATCGCCCGCCCCGCGGCGCAGTTGGCGCGCCAGCGCCTGCGCCGCGAGGAGCAAGCAGACGAGCGCGGCGATGGCGCCGAAGGCGCCCAGGGCGACGGACTCGGGCTTGAGGGCCAGCTCCACCGAGTGCACGACCTGGGACTCCACGTGGAACTGATAGACGTAGCCGCGGGGCACCAGGCGGATGAGGCTCTGCTCGATCGCGGGGATGCGGGTGCCGGGACGAAGCTGGATCCCGAAGTACACCGGAGCCAGGTCCGCCGGATCGGCGGCCACCGCGCGCCTCAAGAGGGCTGGCGTCATGAGGACGAAGCCGAATGTCTGGTCGACGTCGTCCTGGACGACCTGACTGTTGAACGCCACGATGCCCGTGACCGTCACGCGCTGAGTGAAGAGCCGCGTGACCGTCGGGTTGGCGGAACCGCTTGACTGGGTCGTTCGGAAGAACCCTAGGGGAAGCACCTCGCCTACGTGAACGTGCCAGAGTCGCGCGGCGCCCGCGTTCATGACGATCTCATCAAGGCTGCGCGGATTGAAGTCGCGTCCGTGCACCGCGGTCAGGCGGTCCTGATGGACGAAGAGGCCGTCGGAGCTCGCGCCGATCGTCGACGACGCCAGCAAGTTGAGACGGGCCTTGCCGGTGGCGGTCAGCGGCGCAACCTGGGGCGCCACCAGCGACGTCACGTGTTCGACGGCGGGCAGGCGGACGATGGCCTTCTTGAGGCTGGTGCCGGGCAGTCCGCCACCGATGTAGCTGTATACGGTCAAGGAGATGGTCGAGGGATTGGTGCTCGCGAGGAAGGTGGGATACGACGACTGCGTGCGGCGTGCCCCGGCGACCGACGCCATCGCGAGTCCGCCGGTCAGGGCGATCAGCGCCACGACGGTGAGGTAGCTCGTCCAGCGCCGCGCGAAGGTCGCCCGCAGCCGATACACCGCGACACTGGCCGCCTGTGCCACCTCAGTCCCCCTCGCTCTGCACGAATTCTCGCACCCGGACGGCGCGACCTCCAGACGGGTGTCCGCACTCGATCGCCTCGTGCTACCACTACCCGGACGCACGCGGTGCGATGGACGGTGGTGCGTCTCGCGCGTCGTAGCGGCCCCACCCACCGCGGCGTCGACTCCATGAGACCTCGATCGCGGTGAGGTCAGGCCCCGAGGGACCGAACTACGATTTTGTGTGGCGCCCTTGGTATGACGACGCTGTTGGGTAGGTCCGGTGTCCGAGAAGCTGAGCGTTCGAAGCAGGATTGAACGACTGGTCGCGGACCCGACACGCGCTGCCATCCTCTTCTGGGCCGCCGGCTTTGTGGCGGGCCTTGCCTCGATGCCGACCAGCGACCTGAATCACCACGATCAGTCCGTGCTGGTGATCGCCGTGTGCTTCTGCGCCATCGTGGCTACGGTGCGCATCGCCGGACTCCGCCGGCTGCCCCCGGCGACCCTCTACTTCGACATCGGTGCCGCAATCGCGCTGGTCAGCGTGTTCGCACTCCTCGGTCCCCGCGAGCACACTGACTTCGCCGTGCTGTTCTTGTGGGTCGCGCTCTACGCCGCGCTGTACTTCCGGCCCGCCCACACCTTCGTCGTGCTCGGCATCGAGGGCCTCGCCTACGCGATGGTCCTGACC
>DAIOGY010000116.1:0-5148 GCA_036745005.1 Acidimicrobiales bacterium
CGATGGACTTGAAGCCTCCGCCGAAGCGGCGTAGACATAGGGAGAACGTCGAAAGGACGGTCATTCAACATGCCCCCGTTTTTCCAACAGCCTGGACCGTATCCGATGCAGAGGGTCATCCGGATCCACCAGTTCGGTGTCGGGTCCGGACACGGCTTCTTCTTTCTCCTGCTCCTGTTCGTCCTCGCGGCGGTCGCGACCGTCATCATCGTGTCGGTCCTGACGCGCGGACGCACACACCACGCTCACGCCTCGGGCGATGCTGCCGCGTTGGACTCGACGATGACGCGCGGCTCTGACGCCCTGCGGATCCTCGACGAGAGGTTGGCTCGCGGCGAGATCGACACCGCCGACTACACGGCGCGGCGCGACCTCCTCGTCAGTCACGCCTGACTCACTCGACTGACTTTCCGTCATCGAAACCGCGCGACGCGCCGGACGCAATGGCTCCAGCGTCGAAGTTTCTCGGCAGCCTCCAACGTAGGATGAGGGGCACTCGTCGCGCCCGGGCGCGGTGTGCGCCCTCGTAGCTCAGGGGATAGAGCGTCGGTTTCCTAAACCGTGTGCGCAGGTTCGAATCCTGCCGGGGGCACCGAACGAAGGGAAGCGGTGTGCGCAACGCTCTACTCGTGATGGACATTCAGAGTGGGATCGTCGAGCGGCTCCCCGAACTGTTCTCACCGCTCGTTGACACGATCGCTCGGATCGCCGCGGCCGCCCGCGCGGCCGATGTGCCGGTGATCTACGTGCGGGTCGCCTTCCGCAGCGGCGCTCCCGAAGTCAGTGACCACAACCGGGCGTTCGCCGCCCTGGCCACGTCGGGCGCCTGGGACGAGCAGGAACCGGCGACGCAGATCCATTCCGGAGTCGCCCCGGAATCCGGTGACGTCGTGGTGACGAAGCGGCGAGTGAGTGCCTTCACGGGCGGCGACCTCGACGTTGTTCTTCGTGCCATGGGTGTGGACACCCTCGTACTGACGGGAATCTCAACCAGCGGAGTTGTCTTGTCCACGGTACGACAGGCGGCCGACCTGGAATTCAGGCTCATCGTCCTGCGCGACGCCTGCGCGGACTCCGACGACGAGGTTCATCGCGTGCTGATGGACAAGGTGTTCCCGCGCCAGGCCGAGGTCGTGACGTCCGACGAGTGGGTCGCGACGCTCTAGGGTCGCGGCGCGCGTCGACATGGTCGTCCGCGAGGTCGGGCGTAGGCTGGCGGGCGACGAGAGGCGTGCGCATGGCGAATCCACGATTGAGCGGCCACCATCTGGCCACTGCCGAGAAGATCCTGTCTCATCCGACCGGTCACAACATCGAGTGGCACGACGCCGCGGCGCTGCTCGCCGAGCTGGGCGCGATCTCCGAGGAGGCCAATGGTCGCTTCGTGGTCACGCTAGGAACCGAGACCGAGGTCTTCGACCGTTCACGGGGCAAGGACCTGGACACCCAACAGGTGGTCAACCTTCGCCGAATGCTGTCCGCGGCCGGCATCACGCGGGAGTCGCTGCGCGCGAGGGACACCTGACGCTCGGACGCGTAGGGCTAGACGGAGCCCATCACGTCGAGCCCGCACAGCCGGGCCACCGCGTGTCGTGCCCCGTCGCGCAGCGCCACCTTGGCCGCGAAGTCGTGACCGACGGCGGCGAGGGGCTCGCCGACGAGCACGTGTATCGGCGCCCGGCGTAGCCAACGGGCTCCTGGAGGCAGCACGTCGCGCGCCCCGCGAACTCCGACGGGCACGACCCGTCGACCGGTCGTGACCGCCGCGTCGAAGGCGCCGAGGTGAAAGGGCCGTAGGCCCACCGCCCGGCTCAGCGAACCCTCGGGAAAGACGACGAGACGCTCGCCGCGACGCACGACCTCGGCCATCTCATCGACCGCCGCGACTCCCTCGGTGGAGCGTCCCCGCTGCACGAAGAGGCATCCGAATCGGCGAAGGACCGGGCCGAGGATGGGGGTTCGTCCGAGCTCCGTACTCGTGACGTAGACCGCGGGATCCGGGACGGTCACGTAGAGCGCGAGCGCGTCGAGGAAACTGGAGTGGTTGGCGACCACGACGACGGGCTCGGTCCGCGCGGGGAACTCGCCGTCGACGCTCAGCGGTATCGCCAGTACGCGCAGCACGCCGCGGATCACGGCGCGGGCCAGGGCGCGGCGGGTGCGGGGGGCGACCGGCACCAGGCACACGACGAGGGCCACGATCGCGGTCGGCACGAGTGCGGCGCCGGCGTAGACGTCGAACAGCCAGGACCGGGCCCCACCGGCGGGTGGGGGGCCCGGCCGTCGCCCGCCGAGGCCCTCGCCGCGCGCGAGAGGTGGCGCACCGGTGACCGAAGGGTCAGCGTGTGGCCCGGGCGCCCCGTCGCGCTCGCCCGCGGATCGAGAAAAGTCGTAGGCCGGACGCAACGCGTCCCGGTGGAACCCGTAGCGCGCGAACCGCTCGCAGAAACGGTCAATCGTGGCCGGGTCGAGCGGGGTCGTTCCAACGAACGCGACACGCCATTGCGAAATGTCCACGCCGGACAGCTCTGCGTCCGTCACGTTGTCGACGCAGCTCAAGTATGCGCTGGTGGATCCCTCGGAGATGGTGCCCCCATGATCCGAGATCGTGCGCAGCCACGTCGCGGGACCAGCTGATCCGTCGCGACATGAGACCACGACGGCGGGCACGCCGAAGAACAGAGGCGCCAGACACCCACTGATGACCCCTGCCCCCTCGAGCGGGGCCCCCCAGGTGACCACGACATCCGAGCTGTCGATGTCGATCGCCACTCCCATGGCGACGATGCCGTCGATCAACTGGCGATGGGTCAGAACAACGCCCCGTGCCGGTCGGTTGGCGCCCGACGAGCACACGAAGATCGCCGCGTCGTCACCGTTCAGCGGGGGCAACGGGAGTCCCTCGGATGGCGCACCGACCAGCGCGCTCGCGGTGGTCATCATGCGCAGGCTCGGGGCGCGAGACCGCACGAGGCGCGGCGACGAGGGCTCGGTCACGGTGACCAGAAGCGCTGGGCGGGTGTCGATCAGGAGCTGCGACTGGGCCGCGCGACTGTCGATCACATTGGCCACGTCCGGAGGGGCCGAGAGGGGGACCGCTACTCCTCCCGCCAGGAGGACGCCGAGGATGATCGCGACGCACTCACGTCCTGGAGGCAGCATGATGGCCACGCGCTCACACGGTGCGAGTCCGCGGGCGACGAGCGCGCTCGCGATCAACCGTGACTGGCGTTCCAGCGCGCCGTAGGTCACGTCCTCGAATCGCTCGGGGTCGGTCGCTTCGATCACGTGTAGCGCGATTCGACTCGAGTGGGTGTCAACGTGCCACGCCAGCGCGTCGAGCAGCGTGGCCGCGTCTCGGGGCCAGGCTTCGCCCGACGGTCGACGAAGCGTCGCCTCGATCGAAGAGCCCTGCGTGGCGGCCTCGCCACGCGCGGCTCGCACGGCGTTCAGCCAGTCTCGCGGCGTGGACGCTGAGACCAGGGCGTCCTCGGTCAAGGTGACGCCGAGGGCCGTCTCGAGTTGGTCCGCGAGCTCGATCAGGGCGAGACTGTCGATTCCCAGATCTGTCGCGAGGTCGGTGTCGAGCGTCAGTGGACGACCCGGGCGAAGACGCAACTGGTCGAGCAGCCGCCCGATCTCGCGCAACACGACGTCCGCGTCGAGGTCGGTCATTGAGGTGCCCCGGGACGGACCGGCAGTGCGCCAACGGGCCGAACCTGCTCCAACGATTCCCTCCCTCACGATCGGCGCCGGCGGCGGCGCGATTGCCCCGTCCGTCTTCAGGGTACGGCTTGCGTCGCGTGCACTTCCGGGGTCCCTGCTAGACCCGACAGGCGTGCGCGCGTTCGACGATGCTGTCAGGCCCGTCGCAACCGGGCACGGGTCACCGCGGCGCCTGCCGTCGCGTCGTCTCGCACCGACACGATGGACGGCTGGGTGACGTCGCCACCTCCGCGATCCGGGCCACGGGTGTACCGGTGGACGGATCGCGCGGTGCTGGGCGTCGTCCTGGCCTCACTGGCCTCGGGAGTCGCTCAGTTCGGCGTCGTCGCTGCCCTGGGCAGCGTGGCGCGGACCTTCGGCCACCTCTCTCACGGCGCGACCATCGCGGACCAGGTGGGACTCTCAGGAACCAAGCTGGGCGTCGGCCTCGCGATCATCCGGCTGGCGTCGCTGGGTGGACTTCCCCTGGCCGGCGCCGCCGATCGATACGGACGACGCCGAGCCCTGCTGGCCACAGTCGTCGTGGGGCTCGTCCTGACCGCCCTCGCCGCCGCGAGCCCGGGGTACTGGTGGTTCGTGGCGATCTTCGCGTGCGGGCGGCCCCTCCTCAGCGCGACGAACGCGCTCTCGGAGGTCATCGCCGCCGAACAGACCGACGCGCGAGGACGCGCCCGAGCCCTCGCCCTCGTCGCGGCGGGCTACGGCGTGGGCGCGGGCATCACGGCAATCCTTCACAGCCTGACGACGCACACGCTCGGGTTCCGCGGGCTGTTCCTGGTCGCGGCCCTACCCCTGGCGCTCGTTCCCCTGATGGCCCGGTGGACGTCGGAGCCGGATCGCTTCGCCATTGCCCGTCTCGCGCGAGAGCGGCCGGTTCCGGTGCTGGGCGCGATCGGACCGCGCTTTCGCACCCATCTGCTGGTTCTGGTGGCGATCGCCTTTGCGTTCTCCTTCATCACCGGACCGGCGAACAGCCTCATCTTTCTCGACGCCCAGAACGTCGTCCACCTCTCCGGTGCTGCGACGGCGGCGATGGTGGTTGGCGCGGGCGCGACGGGCCTGGTGGGCCTCATCGTCGGTCGGTGGCTCGCCGATCACGTCGGGCGGCGGTTCACCGGTGCGCTGGGCATGGTCGGACTCGGCCTCTCGGGGGTCCTCGCCTACGCCGGTCCGAGGCTGGCGCTCGTCGCGGGCTACGTGCTCGGTGTCATGTTCGGATCGATCTTCGCCCCCGCGGGCGGAGCCCTGGTGAACGAGCTCTTTCCGACGACGGTGCGGGCCTCGGCCTCCGGGTGGTTCCTGGCCGCGGGGGTTCTGGGTGCAGCCGCCGGTCTGGTGGTATTCGGTGCGGTCGCCGATGTCGGAAACCGGTTCGCCCTGGCCGCCGAGCTCACGTTTCTGCCGGCCATCGCCGTGGCGGCG
>DAIOGY010000117.1:0-5121 GCA_036745005.1 Acidimicrobiales bacterium
GTGG
Organism: Acidimicrobiales bacterium; assembly: GCA_036745005.1. GTDB lineage: Bacteria > Actinomycetota > Acidimicrobiia > Acidimicrobiales > RAAP-2 > RAAP-2. Next base: position 5 of record DAIOGY010000117.1, read on the forward strand.
TGCGTCTGCGCCTGGTCGAGCAGGGACTGCTGAGCGACCCGCCCTCTCCGGTCGCGCGCCAGGTCGCGCGCGACGCCGCGGCGAGCGTCGTGACGGCCCCGGTGCGCGCGGCCGCGTCGTCGCGACCCAACCTCACGGTCGTGGACCCGGCAACGCCGGCCGCGCCCGGTGGGCCCGGTGACGACCCGTCGGCGGACGCGCTGGGCGAGCTGGGACTGGACGCCACGGTGCTCAATCAGCTCGTCGCGCTAGGCCTGGTGTCGCCCCTGGCGCTGGCCGGCGCGACGGGCGGCGCCGAGGTCGACCTGCGCATCGCCCGGGCCGCCGGCACGCTGCTGGCGCGTGGCGTCGACGGCCGGTTCCTCGGCGCACTGCGCCGCGTCGTCGAACGCGAGGTCGGGGTGATTGAGGACCTCACCGAGCCGCTGCGCTCGCCCGCGCGGCGCACCTCGCGCGAGGAGTCGCGCGCCGAGGTCGCCGCGGTGGCCGACGAGGTGGAAGCCCTGCGCGGCCTGCTCTTGGAGCGGGCCCTCGCGAGCTACCTCGGGCGTTGACGCAGCGGTCGCGAGACCCCGGGTCTAGGCTGAGTTCGTGGTCGAGGTGATTCTGCGGGCCGTGCGGGTCGACGTCGGCTCCTCGACGCCACTGCTCCTGCTCGAGGAGGTCGGCGGCGAGCGCGTGCTGCCCATCTTCATCGGCGCGCCCGAGGCCACGTCGATCGCCTACGCGCTGCAGAAGCTGACGACGCCGCGACCGATGTCCCACGACCTGCTGGGCCACGTGATCTCGGCGCTGGGCGCCAAGGTCTTCTCCGTGGAGATCACCGAGCTGCGCGACAACACCTTCTACGCCAACCTGCGCCTCGTGCGCGACGGCGTGGAGGTCGAGGTGTCGGCGCGCCCGAGTGACGCGGTCGCGCTGGCCCTGCGCGTCGGGGCCCCGATCCTGGTGAACGACGAGCTGATGGCCGCCGAGGGTCGCGTCATCGAGCTCGAAGACGGTGAAGAGGACGAGACCGAGGAGCGCTCGGAGTCCGACCTCGTGGCGGAGTTGCGAGAGTTTCTCGACACCATTCGCCCCGAGGACTTCAACCGGTGAGACGCGGCCTCATCTCGCTCGCCATCTTCTTCGCGTTCGTCGCGATCTACACGCTGAGCCGCCACACGACCGCCACGACGACCACGACGACCACGACGAGCCTGGCGCCGACCACGACGACGACGAGCTCCGCGGCCGGGGCGACGACCTGCGAGGGCAGCGACTTTCGCGGCGCGTTCAACCAGGGCCAGGGCGCGGCGGGCACCGTCTACGCCAGCGTCACGCTGACCAAGATCACCTCGGGCGGCTGCACGATCAAGGGCTGGCCGCTCCTCACCCTCCAGGACCGCCTGGGCGCCGTCTTGACCTCGTCCACCGTCGACGTGCCGGGGGCGGGCAGCCAGATCACGTTCCTCGACAGCCGGGCGAACCGCGCGCCGGTCCTGGTCACGCTCACGAACGGGTCGACGACGACGTTCTCGCTGGCCTACTCCGACGTGCCGACCGGCAGCGAGACGTCGTGCCCGTCGGCCCAATCGGTGTCGGTCGCGCTGTCCAAGAACGGATCGACCGTGGCGGTTACTCCTCAGTATCCGCCGGCGCCGTGCGACCACGGTCTGATCTGGGTGAGCCCCTTCTACTAGTCGGGACTTTTGTCACATCGGTCCGATGCCACTGGGCACGACCCCGCACGTTCTCGTCCACTACGTTCTCTACCAACAACGCGCGACGGGCCGTGGGGGCGGGTGCGTGAACAGGAGGGCTGGACCATGACGGAAGGAATGACGCCCGAGTCGTTGGGCGCCAAGTTGGAGTTCGTGCCGGGCGAGCACGAGCGGCTCCACCAAGGTGTGCTGGGGCTCATCGACATCGCGGCGGCCACGATGGCCAACATCGCGCCGGCGATGAGCTTCTACTTCGGCTTCGCGTTTCTCGCGATCACCGCGGGCGTGGCGTCGCCGTTGACCATCCTCGTGGCGATCGTCGCCATCGCGCTCCTGGGCAACACGGTGTCCGAGTTCTCCAAGGTGACGCCCTCCACCGGCGGGTTCATCACCTTCATCGGCAAGACCTTCGGCGCCCAGGCGGGCGTCACGACGTCGCTGCTGACGGGCGCGGGCTACATCGCAGCCATGTCGTCGGTCATCGCGATCGTGGGCGGCTTCTTCCAGTACCTCTTGCAGTTCTACAACGTCGGGGGGCTCAAGAGCGTTCCGTGGATCGTCTGGACGTTCCTCTTCTTGGCCTTCGGCGCGTACATGATGGTGCGCGGCGTCAAAGTGTCGACGAAGCTCGCCGGGGCGTTCTTCGCGTTCGAGTTGCTGGTCCTCGTCATCGTAAGCGTCGCGTCGCTCATCAAGTTCCACGGCAACCTGTCGTGGGAGCCGTTCAACCCCGCGAAGATCACCAAGGGGTTCAGCGGGCTCGGTGTCGCGTTCCCCCTGGCGATCTATCTCTTCATCGGGTGGGAGAACTCGGCCGCCCTGGCTGAAGAGACCAGCGAGCCTCGCAAGAACATACCCAAGGCGGTCTTCACGTCGATCGCGCTGATGGGCGTGAGCTATCTCCTCTTCGCCTACTCGACGGTCATCGGATTCAAGAGCAACGTCACGACGTTGGGGTCGGCAACCGTGCCGTTCCTGAGCGTGGCGCACGCGGTGCTGCCGTTCCTCGCGTTCCTCGGCTTCCTGGCGGGCATGACCTCGACGATCGGCTCGATGATCGCCGGCACCAACTCGCAGGCCCGTCTGATCTTCAACGCGGGCCGCGAGGGCCTGTTGCCCAAGTTCATCGGCAAGGTGCACGCCGGGCGCCGCACGCCGATGAACGCCCTGCTGTTCTTCCTCGCGACGTCGACGGGCATGATCCTCGTGTGGGGTGCCCTGCACTTGATCGGGGGCAGCAAGGACTCGGGCTCGATGAGCGCCTTCAACTACTTCTTCGAGTCCTCGACCTTCGGCACGATCCTGATCCTGCTGGTGTACGCGGCGTGCAACGTGGCCTTGCCCTTCTACATCAAGAAGAACCACCCGGACATGTTCAACGGCTTCAAGCACGGCTTCCTGCCCATCCTGGGCACCGCGTGGATCTTCGTTCCTCTCTACTACCTGGCCAAGCCGGGCCAGGCCACGCCCTACGACTGGTTCCCGTGGGCCGCGCTGGTCTACCTCGTGCTCGCGCTGATCTACTCGGTGGCGCTGGTCAGCCGGGACCCGGGCATCGGCGATCGGGTCGGGTCGATCGTCGCGGACGCGTAGCGCGTCGCGCCGCAACTCACCGCGGGGTCGGGGTCACGAGGACCCGGCCCCGCGTCGTGCCGCCGGCGATCGCGTCGAACGCCGCGGGCAGTTGCTCGAGGGTGATCTCGCGGTCCACGAGCGCCTCCAGGTCGATCGACGCCACGACCTCGCCCAGGCTCGACCACACGCGCTCACGTTGGGGCGGGCGCATCTCCACCGAGTCGACGCCGATCAGGGACACCGCGCGCGTGATGAACGGGTAGACGGTGGTGTCGATCTCGGCGCCCGCGACCAGGCCGCTCGCCGCGACGGCGGCGCCGTAGCGCAGGCTGCGCAGGATCTGGGGGAGCGTGAGCCCGCCGACGCAGTCAATGGCCCCGTCCCAGCGCTCGCCCGCGAGGACCCTCTCGGGCCGGTCGGCCACCTCGGCCCGGCCGATCACGTCGACGGCGCCTCGCTCGCGCAGCCACTGCGCCTCGTCGACCGACCCGGTGGAGGCCGTCACCCGGTAGCCCCGCGCGGCCGAGATCGCCACGGCGCTCGACCCGAGGCCGCCGGTCGCCCCGGTGACCAGAACGGAGGCCCCGGGGGCGAGCCCGTGCGCCTCGAGCGCGAGGACGCTGGCCATCGCGGTAAACCCCGCCGTGCCGATGATCATGGCCTGGCGCGCCGAGATCGTGGCCGGCAGGAGGTTCACGCACCGGGCGGGTGCGTAGACCCGCTCGGCGAACCCGCCGTCGCGCGCGACGCCGAGGTCGCCGCCGTGCACCGCCACGGCGTCGCCGACGCCGAAGCGCGGATCGGGTGAGGCGAGGACCGTCCCGGCGGCGTCGATGCCGCCAGTGAGCTCGCCGACGCGGCGCACCCGGCTGCGGGGCCGAGCCACCAGCGAGTCCTTGAAGTTGACCCCGCTGTAGTCCACCGCGACGAGCACGTCGGCGTCGTCCGTGGGCGAGGCGGTGACGTCACGCACCGCGCTGGTGAAGGACTCGCCGGACTCGGAGATCACGAAGGCCCGCATCGGCCCCACCCTAGGGGCGGGTCGCGCCCGTCCACCTACGATGGGTTCCATGGCGACGGTCGCGCTCAACGGGCATCCGACGTGGGCCCTGCGAGGTCGCGGTCGAGGGCCTCGGCTCGTCCTGCTGCACGGCGGACTCAGCTCCAGCGCCAGCCTGCTGCGCTCGATCGGTCCGCGTCTGTCGCGTCACTTCGCGGTCTCGGCCTTCGACCGTCGTGGCCACGGTCGCACCGCGGATACCGACGCGCCCTTCCACTACGACGACATGGCCGACGAGACGATCGCGTTCCTCGAGCTGCTCGGCGGGCGCTCCCACCTGGTCGGCCACAGCGACGGAGGCGTCGTGGCCCTGCTGGCGGCGCTCAAGCGGCCCGACCTGGTGAGGCGGGTCGTGTCGGTGGGATCGAACTTCCACTTCGACGCGGTGGCCTCGCCGGGCAACCTGACCTTCGACGGTCCCGAGTTCGACGAGTGGGCCGCGCAGTACGCCGCCCGCTCTCCCGACGGCCTCGCTCACGCGCGCACCGTCGCGTACAAGAGCTTGACGTTGTTCGCCACCGAGCCCACGCTCACCCCGGCGCGGCTCTCCGAGCTCACCCGGCCGGTGCTCGTGATGGTGGGCGACGACGACGTGGTGGACCTGGAGCACACGGTGGTCCTCTACCAGTCGCTGTCGCACGCGCAGCTGGCCGTCGTGCCCGGCAGCTCGCACGCCGTGCTCAAGGAGCGACCCAAGGAGTCGGCTCGCATCATCCGTCGCTTCCTCACCCAGCGACTGCCGCCGGTGACCCTGCAGCCCGTGCGCAGGGCTCGGCGCG
>DAIOGY010000118.1:0-5090 GCA_036745005.1 Acidimicrobiales bacterium
GAGGTCCAGATGCCCACCGTCGACCTCACGGCGGAGGGGTCGCTCGGGGCCGCGCCGCCCGGTGCGATGTCGGTGATCGGTACCTGCAGGGCGATGCTGTGCACGTTGACCGACGCCGTCGCGTTGACGCCGTTCGATGCCGCCAGCGCGGGCAGTCCGAAGGTGTTGTGCAGGTTGGCGATCGGACGCAGGTCGCCCAGGTCGAAGATCGCGCCGAGGTCGACGAAGAACGCCTCGGCCCGCTGTCCCGCGAACACCTTGCGGCCGCCCGGGAGCGGGTAGACCGCGGTGGCGGCGAGCGCCGCGTAGCCGGGCGTCGATAGGGGACCAATGTTGCACGGCGGGCAGCGCAGCTGCGGCGCCAGCACCTGGGTGCGGCCGTGGTGGTCGACCCGGGTGACCGAGTAGAACTGACGACGGTTCCAGTTGGAGCTCGTGAGCGTCTCGATCGGGCCCACGTTGTAGAGGAACGTGGTCGGGATCGAGTTCTGGGTCGTGAAGTTGAACTGATAGGTGATGTCGGGCCAGCCGTCCCCGTCGGTGTCGATGTGGATCTCGTAGAGCACGTCGTCGCCGAACTCGTAGAAGTTGGGACCCGCGGCGGGTCCCTCCAACGGGATGTAGTTCGCGATGATCGTGACGGTCCCGGCCTGGTCGGGGCTGACGAACGCGTAGAGGTCGGTGCTGTCGGCGACCGGGTCCTTGGCGATCTCGGGGGCCTCGCGGTGCGATGACATGTTCGTCCTCCTATCGCGTCGCGCGGACGAGTCGGGCCGCGATGCTCTTGTCGTGCAGGGTCACTTGGCGCTCGCCGATGAAGAGGCTGATCTCTCCGGTGGGCGCGTCGACCACCTGCGCGACGAGGCTCTCGCCGCTCTTGAGCGTCTCTTCCGGTGTCAGGTCGGGCTCGTGGGTCGCCGGGTGGCCGGCCAGGGCCCCCGCGACGCCCGCCGGCGCCGTGACCAGGCTGGTGCCGGCGACGGCGACCACCGCGGCCGCGCCGGCCTGCTTGAGAAAGCCCCGTCTACTTACTGCTTCCATGGTTCCTCCTTGAGTGGGTCCAGATGGTGTTCGGAGCCGTGACGGATCCGGATGACGGATCTCGCCGCCGCGCCCATCGGGTCCGCGGGGCCGCGCCGCCGCCGCGTCCTTGTACGGGCGCGGGACCGGCCCGTACTGTCCAGGTGAGGACATCCGCGGGGGCGGCGGCTCCGAATAGGACACGTATGCAGGATTTCAGCGAGGCCGGTGACGCCCAGCTCGTCACGTCCATCGGGCGCTACAGCGAGGTGGCGCTCGCCGAGGTCTACCGGCGCCACGGCGGTGCGGTCTTCGGGCTGGCCCGTCGCGTCCTCGCCAACGCCGCCGAGGCCGAGGACGTGACCCAGGAGGTCTTCCTGCGGCTGTGGAACGAGCCGGCGCGCTTCGATCCCTCGCGCGGCACGCTGCGTTCATTCCTGCTGGCGCAGTCGCACGCGCGATCGGTCGACGTGATCCGCTCCCAGAACTCGCGCCGCGTGCGCGAGGCCAGCGAGGCGACCAAGACCGCGCGCGCCGAGTACCACATGGAGAGCGAGGCGTGGGACCTGGCCGTCGCCCACCAGGTCGACCAGGCCCTGGCGTCGCTGCCCCCCGAGGAGCGCCGCGCGATCGAGCTCGCCTACTTCGAGGGGCGGACCTACGTGCAGGTCGCCCAGATCTTGAACCAGCCCGAGGGCACCGTCAAGAGCAGAATTAGGAACGGTATGCGCCGCATGAGAAGCGCTCTGGTCGAGTCCGGCGCGCGAGACATGGAGCGGTCATGAACCACGACCAGGCCAACGAGCTCCTTCCGGTGCTCGCGCTGGACGCCGTCGACGCCGACGAGCGTTCCGCCATCGAAGCCCACGTCGGCGAGTGTCCGCGCTGCCAGAGCGAGTTGGACGCCCTGCACGAGGTCGCCGGTGCGTTGGGCAACTCGGTCGAGCCGCTGCCCGATCGGGTGTGGTCGAACATCGCGCGGCGCATCTACGAAGACGGCGACGCCGCCACGCCGGCACTGGCGCCGGTCAGCGACGCGGGTCGCGGGGCGCGCCCCGCGTTGTGGGGTCGACGCCGGTGGGTGGCCGCGGCGCTGGGAGTCGCGGCCGCGCTCGTCGCGGTCCTGGCCTTCGAGCTCGCGGGCGCCAACCACCGGATCGCCACCCTGCGCGACGCGCTGGCGATGAGCGACGTCCACGCCGCGCTGCGCGCCTCGGGCCACCAGATCGTGGACGTGAGCGGCGCGACCCACACGCGCCTCGCCTCGTTCGTCCTGCTGCCCGACGGTCGCGGCTACCTGGTCAGCTCATCGCTGCCGACGCTGCCGGCTCGCGAGACCTACCAGCTGTGGGGGATCGTGTCGGGCAAGGCGATCTCCATCGGCCTGATGGGTCGCGCACCCGGGCACGTGACGTTCACGGTCTCGGGCACGCCGCGACCGTCCGCGCTCGCCGTGACCGCCGAACCGGCGGGCGGCAGCATGACGCCGTCGCACCCGATCGTCGCCTCCGGCGCCGTGTAGGCGCCGTTCAGAGCTTGTAGCCGATCTGTCGCAGCAAGGACTTGCGGTCGGCCTCGTCGTCGTCGGTCTCGACTCCCGCCGGCGCCATCCCGTCGACGACGCCGACGATGCCGCGCCCCTGCGCCGTCGTCGCGACCAGGATCTCCACGGGGTTCGCGGTGGCGCAGAACACGGTGCAGAGCTCGGGCACGCGCTTGACGGCGTTGAGGACGTTCACCGGGTATCCGTCGCGCAGGAAGATGACGAAGCAGTGGCCCGCCCCGATCGCCGCGGCGTTCTTCACGGCGAGCTCGACGAGGTCGGGTGCGTTGCCCGAGCGACGCACCAGTCGAGGACCTGACGCCTCGCAGAAGGCCAGGCCGAACTGGAGGTGGGGGCTCGACCCCGCCAGGGCCTCGTGGAGGTCCTCGACGGTCTTGATGAAATGGGATTGACCGACGATGACGTTGAGCCCCTCGGGCATCTCGATGGGGACAGAAGTCAGCTCCACGGGTCTCTCCTCTCGCGACGTCGCGACGGTCACCACTATGCACTACCGCGAACGCGTCGTCGACGGGGCGGGGTCGTCGCAGCGATCTCGTCGCGGCGGGCACCGCAACGGGGTGCTAGTACGAGGTGCGTCCCTCGCGTCACCCATCTGGGCGTTGCGGACCGGACCCCCGTAGTTTCTGTGACAGATCGCGCGGCACCGCGGTGGGGAGGCACGACAGGACATGAGCCCGGTGGTGCGGGTGGCTTGGTATCGGAACCGCGTGATCCTTCGGCGCCGCTGGGCCGACTACGTGGGCGTGGTCTTGCTGATCGGCCTGGTGGGCGGCGTGGCCCTGGCGTCCTTGGCCGGTGCGCGCCGGACGCAGTCTGCCTTCCCGACCTACCTCGCCGAGTCGAACGCGTCCGACGTCCAAGCCAACGTGTGGAACCTGCGCGAGACGCTGTCGGGTCCGGCCACGGCCAACATCGCGGCGCGCCTGTCCCGGCTGCCCGGCGTCGCCCACGTCGCCAGTTCGCCGACGATGATCGTCGTCCCCTTGGGTCCCAACGGTCAGCCCACGTCGACCGCCCCGGCGCTCTACGGCAACGAGGTCAACATCATGGGCAGCGCCGGCGGGATGTTCTTCCAACGCGACCGCGTCGGCGTGACCGCTGGTCGACTGGCCGATCCACGCCGGGCGGACGAGATGGACGCGACCGCGCTGGCCGCGCGGGTCATGGGGTGGCACGTGGGAGAGACGGTCATCTTTGGCGCGTTCACCCCGCGTCAGGTCCAGGAGCCGAACTTCCGGCCGTCCGCGGCCACGTCGTCGGCCCGATTCTCGGTGAAGCTCGTCGGGTTGATCGCCTTCACCAGCGCGGTCGCTCACGACGACGTGGATCGATTCCCGACCCGCGTGCTCTTCACCCCGGCTCTCACGGCGCGCCTGGGCGAGTCCCAGACGTTGCCCCTCTACGGCCTCCAGCTCACCGACGGGCACCGCGCCGTGGCCGCGGTCGAGCGCGAGATCATCGCCTCGGTCCCGAAGGGAACGGTCTACGCCTTCCACGACACGTCGATCGTCCTCGGGCAGGTCCAGCGCGCGAGCAAGCCGGAGGTCGTCGCCCTGGGCGCGTTCGGCCTCATCGCGGCCCTCGCCGCGGTCGTCATCGCCGGACTCGCGATCAGCCGCCGGCTCTGGATCGACCGTGACGACATGGAGCGCCTGAGGGCCCTCGGGGCCGATCGGGCCACCGTGACGGCGGACGTGACGATGGCACTCCTCGGCGCGGTGGTGCTGGGGACGTTCCTCGCCCTGGGCGTGGCGATTCTCCTGTCGCCGCTGGCTCCCCTGGGTCCGGTGCGCCAGATCCAGCCGTCGTTCGGCTTCGCGTTCGACGGCGTCGTCCTGGGTGCCGGCGCTGGTGTCCTCCTGCTGGGCCTGGGCGGCCTCGCGGTGGGCTTGGCCTTCCGGCGCACGGCGGCAGGTCGCGCGCGCGCGGCGACGCCCGACCGAGGCTCGGGCCTCGTGATGGCCGCCACTCGGGCGGGACTGGCGGTGACCGCGCTCACCGGGCTGCGATTCGCGCTGCAACGTGGTCAGGGGCGCTCGGCGGTGCCGGTGCGCTCGGTTCTGGGTGGCGCCGTGGTGGCCGTGGCCGTCGTGACCACGACGATCACGTTCGCGAGTGGGCTGCACACGCTGGACTCGCGTCCGGCGCTCTACGGGTGGAACTGGAACCTCGCCATTGAATCCGGAGCCGGTGGCAGCGTCCCTCCGAGCGCCGCCCGATTGCTGGCGCGCGATCCCACCGTCGCCGCCTGGACCGGCTTCAGCTTCGGGGACGTGGAGATCAATGGCCAGACGGTGCCGGGACTGCAGGGCGATCCCCGGGCGCCGATCTCCCCGCCGATCGTCTCGGGCCACGCCCTGGAGACGTCGCGTGAGGTCGTCCTGGGCGCGGCGACCCTCGCGGCACTGCACAAGAAGGTCGGCGACACCGTCTACCTGAGCTACGGGAGTCCGAAGAACCGTCCGGTCTACGTGGCACCGACACCCTTGGTCATCGTGGGAAC
>DAIOGY010000119.1:0-5071 GCA_036745005.1 Acidimicrobiales bacterium
CTCGGGCGGCACCGAGAACCACATGGTGCTGCTCGACCTGCGCGCCTTCGACGCCGAGTTGACGGGCAAGGAGGCCCAAGAGGTGCTCGACCGCGCCGGGATCACGACCAATCGCAACACGATCCCCGACGACCCGCGCAGCGCCTTCATCACGTCCGGGCTCCGAGTGGGATCGGCCGCCGAGACCACCGCGGGCATGGGGGAGGCGGAGTTCGCGACGGTGGCGTCGCTGATGGTGCGCGCGCTGCGCCAGCGCGGCGACGACGCGGCCCTGGCGGGCGTGCGCGACGAGGTGGCCGAGCTGTGCGAGCGCTTCGACCCCTACCGCGCCTTCACCGGGTAGGTCGATGCACAACATCGTCGCCTACGTCATCGTGATGCTCGTCGCGGCGGCGGTAACCCTGGTGGCGAACCGCCCGGCGCGCGTCATCTCGCTGCGCGTGGGCTACGTCGCCCAGCCCGATGACCGCAAGGTCCACCAGAGGGTGACGCCCTACGGGGGCGGGGGCGCCATGCTGGTGGGACTCTGCCTCGCCCTGGTGGCCGCGGACTTCATCCCGACGCTGCGCTCGGTGATCACGTCGAGCCACGAGATGCTCGGCGTCCTGCTCGCCGCCGGCGTGATCTTCGTGGTCGGCGTCATCGACGACTTCCGCGAGATGAGCGCCCCGGCCAAGGTCGCCGGCCAGTTCCTCGCCGCGTCGATCCTCTACTTCAGCGGCGCGACGATGTATCAGCTCAAGCTGCCCTTCGCCGGGTTCATCGTTCTCGGCCCGTCGATCCTGCCGATCATCACCGCGGTGTGGGTCTTCGCGTTGTGCAACGCGATCAACCTCATCGACGGGCTCGACGGGCTCGCCGCGGGCATCGTGGCCATCGCCTCGGGAACGCTGTGCGTCTACGGCCTGCGCCTCGAGGATCTCGGCCTGCTGCCCGTGACGAACGTGGGTCCGCTGATCGCCGCGCTCACCTGCGGCATCTGCATCGGCTTCCTGCGCGACAACTTCCAACCGGCCAAGCTCTTCATGGGCGACGCCGGCGCGCTCATGCTGGGTCTGCTCATGAGCGCCTCGACGATGGTGATCGGGGGGCGGACCCCGCCGGCGAGCGGCGTGACCTTCTTCTTCTTCGCCCCGCTGCTCATCCCCGTGTTCATCCTGGGCGTGCCCCTCGTGGACGCCGTCTGGGCCTTCGTGCGGCGCACGGCGTCGGGCCAGGGGTTCCACACGCCCGACAAGAACCACATCCACCACCGCCTGATGCGCCTGGGCCACGGCCATCGCCGTACGGTAATCATCCTCTGGCTGTGGACGGCGCTGCTGTGCGGCTTCGTGCTCTTCCCGGTGTTCGCGCCGGGATTCAACGTGTTCATCCCACTCGGCGTGGCGGTCCTCATCGTCGGACTGATCACCTGGTTCAGCCCGTTACTCAACCGTTGGACCGCACGCGGCGAGCTCGCCGACGCGCCCGATGACTCCGTACGGTCGTGACGGGAGAACCCGGCGAGCCCCACGACGACGCGCCGCACGACGCGGCGCCCGGACAGCCCAAGCAATCAGGGCTTTCGGACCTGCCGGGCGTCGCCGCGTTCGCCGTGATGGGCACGAGCATCGCCACCTGCCTCGGGGTGGGCGTGGTCCTGGGTCTGGGAGTCGACAGCTGGCTGTCGACCTCACCGTGGGGCTTGATTTTCGGGATAGTGTTGGGGACGGTCGCCGCCGTGGTGAGCGTTGTGAAGCTGGTCCGGCGTTTCCTCTAGAAACCCATTGTCCGTGCTCGAAAACCTCCCCGTCAACACTCTGCCCCGATTGCTGCGCCGCACGGTCCTATCGGCCCTGGTCGTAGGGGCCGCGGGGTTCGCCGTGGCCGTGGCGTTCGGCTGGGACGTCGCCGCGTTGGGCGTGGTGGTGGGGGTCGGACTGGCCATCGTGAACCTGCGCTACCTGGACCGTCAGGCGGCCAGCGTCGAGCTGAAGGGTGAGCAGACCTCCAAGGCCGTTCGCCGCCAGCTGGGCGGCAAGACCACCGTTCGTCTCGCCCTCATCACGGCCGGTGTTCTGGTCGTGGTCTTTCTCGACCCGCCGTTGGGAATCGGTATGGTTGCAGGGCTCGTGTTGTACCAGATCGTCTTCGTCATCAACGTGCTTCGCGTGGTGGCGGGCCAGGGAGGAACGCCGTGAGGATGCTGTTCGCGGCCAAGCAGATCGACGTCGGCGTCCACCCGACGATCCATCTCTTCGGTTTGGCGATCGACACCGACATCGTGGCGTCGAGCCTGGTCGCGATGGCCATCTTCCTCTTCCTGGGGTTCGCGATGCGCGCCCGGGTCACCGACGGCGTGCCCGGGAAGCTCCAGGTGATGTGGGAGTTCATCGTCGAGCAGGTCAGCGACCTGGCCAGCTCGGTCATGGGCTCGCGCGGGCGCAAGTTCGTCCCCATCGGCGTCACCGTGTTCCTCTTCATCCTGATCTGCAACTGGATGGAGCTGCTGCCCTCGGCGCTGCGTCCGGGAACGTCGTTCGAGATCCTGCCCGCGCCCACGGGCGACGTGAACCTACCCCTGGCCATGGCCCTGCTGGTCATCGTGTGGGTGCACATCGAGTCACTGCGGGCGCGAGGGGCCCGGGGCTACGTGCGGCACTACTTCCAGCCCTACGTGGCGCTCGCGCCGATCAACGTGATCGAGGAGATCACGAAGCCGATCACGATGACCTTCCGTCTCTTCGGCAACCTCTTCTCGGGCGGTCTGATGATCCTGGTCATGACGACCCTGCTGCCCATCTACGTCGTGCCGGTCGGCGAGATCGTGTGGAAGCCCTTCGACCTGTTCATCGGCGCCATCCAGGCGTTCATCTTCATGCTGCTGACCGTCCTCTACTTCGGCATGGCCACGAGCCACGAGGAAGAGCCCGCCGTCGCGCTCGAGGCTTCTCATTAACCAACCCAGGAGGAATGACAGCAATGGCAAACACATCAGCAATCGGTGACGCGGTCCGCACCGCCGGAGCGCTCGTCGGCGGGGGACTCGCCCTGGGCGGCGGTGCCATCGGCGCAGCGGTCGGTGACGGCCTTGCGGGCAGCTCGACGATCGCCGCGATCGCGCGCCAGCCCGAGATCGAGAACAAGGCCCGCCAGTACTTCTTCTTGACGGTGGGCCTGGTGGAGGCGATGTACTTCATCAACCTGCTGTTCATGGTCGTGTTCATCTACGTGTTCAAGAAGCAGTAGCCCGCGCGAGGCGCGTCCGCGTTCGCGGACTCGCCGAGCCCCTCGTCCCCAAGAAATGGAAGGTCCGCCGAGATGATCGCCGAGTCCGTGTTCCTCCTGCCTAACGGCACGTTCTTCGTCGAGCTGGCCGTGGTGGCGGTGATCTTGTACCTGATGACCAAGTACATCCTCCCGCCGCTCAACAAGGCGATCGAGTCGCGCCAGGCCAAGATCCGCGCCGCCCTGGAGGCCGCGGACGAGGCTCGGGCGGCGGCCGCCGCGACCGACGAGCAGCGCGTCCACGTCCTGGCCGAGGCGCGCGAGCAGGCGCGCGAGATCGCCGCCGCCGCCGAGGCCCTCGCCGACCAGGTCAAGGCCGAGGCCGGGGGCCGCGGACAGGCCGAGTTCGACCGCATCGTCGCGTCGGCCCAGACCGAGATCGCGGTGGCTCGCCAGCGCGCGATCGACGACGCGTCGGCCCGGGTCGGCGAGATCGTCTTCGACTTGGTGACGAAGATCGTCGGTCGAGAGGTGGACCAATCGACGCACGACGACCTGGTGCGCGAAGCCGTCGCCGCCCTCAACGCCGAGGCCCAGAAGGGGGCCGCGAGCTAGTCATGCAGGCCAAGATCGAGGGATACGCGACGGCCCTGCTGGGCTCGCTCGACCGCGCGTCGCTGGAGGCGACGGTCGACGCGCTACGGGTCCTCGACCAGGCGGCCCTGGGACGCGGCGACCTGCGCGCGGTGGTGGGCGACACCTCGATCCCGGGACCGGTGCGCGGCGAGGTGGTCCGCGAGCTGCTGACCGGCAAGCTCGATGACACCGCCGTGCGCCTGGCGGCCTACGCCGCGGCGGTCGTGCCGGCTCAGCAGGTGACCCACTGCTGGAGCGAGCTCGCGCTCGTCGCGCACGTCCTGCTCGACACCGGGACCTACGACCAGGTCCCCCTGGCGCTGATGGAGGCACGTCGGCGCGTGGGCGGCTTCGCCGACGCCTTGCTCGAGGGCGTCGACACGGCCCAGTTCTCCACGATCGAAGACGAGCTGTTCCGCTGGGCGCGCACGATCGAGGCCAACCGGGGCTTGCGACGCCTGCTCCAGGACCGCGACGCGCCGCTCGACGCGCGCGTCGGGGCCACTCTCGAGTTGCTCGACGGCCGCGTCTCGGCCGAGACGCTGCGCCTGTCGCGCTTCGTGATCGAGGGCGGACGGCCGCGCGACGTGGTCGGCACCCTGGACTTCCTCGTCGACTACGTCGCTCGCGCGCGCGACTGGCGCGTCGCGCGCGTGCACACCGCGCGCCCCTTGGACGAGGCCAACATGGACCGCCTGGCGGCGTCGCTGCACTCGCTGACCGGACAGAACGTCGAGCTCCAGGTCGCCCAGGAGCCCGAGCTCCTCGGCGGAATCGTCGTCGAGGTGGGCGACCTCCTGCTCGACGCCACGACCCGCGGCCGCCTCGGCGCCCTGCACGACGAAGTCGCCTCCGGCCACCTCTTTCGAACCGCACTCTCCAATGACTAGCCAGAAGGACATCCGATGACCGAACTCACCATCAGCGCCGCCGACATCACCGAGGCGCTGCGCAAGCACGTGTCGGAGTACAACCCGGCGATCGGCGCCGAGCAGGTCGGGCGCGTCGTCGAGGTCGGCGACGGCATCGCGCGCGTCTCGGGGCTGCCCTCGGCCAAGGTCAACGAGCTCCTGGAGTTCGCCGACGGCACGCTGGGCCTGGCGATGAACCTCGACGAGGAGACGATCGGAGCGGTCGTGCTCGGCTCGGTCGACTCCATCGAGGAAGAGCAGGTCGTGCGCGCCACCGGGCGAATCCTGTCGGTGCCGGTGGGCGACGCGTTGCTGGG
>DAIOGY010000120.1:0-5024 GCA_036745005.1 Acidimicrobiales bacterium
TGGCCGGTTCGATGAGGGTCACCGCAGTGACTGCGAGCGTGTTCTGGGCGGTCACCGCGGTCACCGCGAAGGTGGCGTGGACCTCGAAGGCGCTGAAGGTGCGCAGGTCCGCCGCAACCCCGGCGCCGCCCCCCGAGTCGGTCCCGGCGATGCTCAGCGCGGTGATCGGCTCCACGGCGTCAACCCTACTGAGACGGCGAATCGGGTTAGTACGCTGTGCGCGTGGAGGATCGGTTCGTCGTCGGCTCGCTGTCGTCACCGTCGCGACTCGTCATGGGCACCGGCGGCTTTCGCTCGCTCGCGGTCCTCGAAGAGTCCCTGGTCGCGTCGGGATCGACCATCGCCACGGTCGCGCTGCGACGCGTCGACCCCAACGTCGAGGGTTCGATCTATGACCTGTTCGCGCGCCTGCACATCTCGCTGCTGCCCAACACCGCGGGGTGCTTCAGCGCGGGCGAGGCGGTCAAGACCGCGATGCTCGCGCGGGAGGCCTTCGACACGGCCCTGGTCAAGCTCGAGGTGATCGGTGACGAGACCACCTTGCTGCCCGACACCACCGAAACGCTCGCCGCCGCCGCGCAGCTGGTGGACGAGGGATTCGAGGTCTGGGCCTACACCTCCGATGACCTGGTGGTGGCCCAGCGCCTCGAGCAGGCGGGCTGCGTCGCGGTGATGCCGCTGGGCTCGCCGATCGGCTCGGGCCTCGGGGTGCGCAACCCGCACGCGCTGGCCCTGATCGCCGAGCGCATCGGTGTGCCGGTCCTGCTCGACGCCGGGGTCGGCACGGCCTCGGACGCCGCCCTGGCGATGGAGCTGGGGTGCGACGGCGTCCTCGCGGCGTCGGCCATCAACCGCGCGTTGGACCCGGTCCTCATGGCCGGAGCCATCCGCGACGCGGTGCGCGCGGGGTACGGCGCCCGTCAGGCGGGCCGGATTCCCCCGCGCCTGGTGGCGGAGGCGTCGTCACCCACCCTGGGGCGACCGGATCTGTTCGTCCCGTGAGGTCCCCGGGAACTACACTGGTGTAGTCCCCGGCGTCGCGCCGGGGCGCCTCAGTCGGGAGGGTGCGATGCCAGAGTCAGTGACGACGCGATTCAGTGGGCCGACGGTGTGTCGGCTGACCGGCGTGACCTACCGCCAGCTCGACTACTGGGCGCGCACCGACCTAGTCACCCCGTCGATCACCCCGGCGACCGGCAGCGGGTCGAAGCGGGCGTACTCCTACGGCGACCTGCTCGAAGTGAAGGTCATCAAGTCCCTGCTCAACTCCGGCGTGTCGCTGGCGCGGGCCCGCCAGGCGGTCGAGTGCCTGCGCAACGCCCTGGGCGCCGACCTGGCCTCCGCCAGCTTGGTGCTCAGCGACGCCGGATCGGTGCTCGCCCAGAGCGACGGCGAGCTGGTGGACCTGCTGCGAGGCGGTCAGGGAGTCTTCAACATCGTGCCGATGGCCGGCGTGGTCGCCGAACTCACGACCACGTTGCGTCAGGCGCAGGTCGAATCGTCGGAGAGGGAGTCGCGCACGGCGTGAGATCCTCGTCATCGGTCGGCCCCGCACGCGGCCGGCACCCCAGCGTCGTGGCGCCGCGCGCGGCGCGCTTCGCCCACCCCAGCGAGGAGGTCTTCGCGGCGCTGCTCAGCCTCTACGGGCTCACTTGGTCCTACGAGCCGATCGAGTTCCCGCTGGCGTGGGACGAACGCGGCCAGACCACTAGGGCCTTTCGTCCCGACTTCTACGTGGCCTCGCACGACCTGTTCATCGAGCTCACAGTCCTCGAGCAGCGACTCGTGACGCGCAAGAACCAGAAGATACGAGAGTTCCGCACGCTCTACCCGCAGATCGCCCTGATGGTGGTCTACCAGCGCGACTTCTCTCGTCTCCTCACCAGCCACGCGCTGGGAACCCTGGAGGACTTCGCGGCGTAGTATGGCCGGCGTGTCCGACCGGCGGCCCTTCCTCTACGACCTGCACGTGGAGTTGGGGGCCAAGATGGTCCCCTTCGGCGGGTGGGAGATGCCCCTGGCCTACGACACGGGCACGGTGGCCGAGCACCTCGCCTGCCGGCGCGACTCGGTCGTCTTCGACGTGAGCCACCTGGGCACCGTGCGCTGCGACGGACCCGGGATGTTCGGCGCGCTGCAGTCGACGCTGACCAACGACCTCAACCGGATCGAGCCCGGCCGCGCGCAGTACACGCACCTGCTCAACGACGACGGCTTCGTGGTCGACGACATCATCGTGTGGTGGGTGGGCGAGAGCGAGTTCGATGTGATGCCCAACGCCTCCAACACCGAGGGCGTGCGCGCCGCGTTGCCCGGCGTCGACGTGACCGACCAGCGCTGCGTACTGGCCGTCCAGGGACCCCGCGCCAAGGAGCGCGCCGCCCAGGTGGATCCCCGATTCGGCGCGGTCGGCCGCTTCCGCGTCCACACCTACGACTACCAGGGGGTCGAGGTGCGCGTGGCCGGCACCGGCTACACCGGTGAGGACGGCATCGAGATCGCGGCGCCCAACGAGGTCGCCGGGACGATCCTGCGCCTGCTGGTGCGCGAGGGCGTCACGCCCGCGGGGCTGGGCGCGCGCGACACGCTGCGCCTCGAGGCCGCGCTGCCCCTCTACGGCCACGAGCTCACCACGTCGTCGACCACGCTCGAGGCTCGTCTCGGGTGGGTACTGGGCTTCGACAAGCCCACCTTTCGGGGTCGGGCCGCGGTCGAGGCCGAGCGCGCGCGCGGCGTGCGACGGCGTCTGACGGGCGTGGCGACCTCGACGCGCCAGCCGCTGCGCGACGGCGGCGAGGTGTGCGTCGACGGGGCGCCGGTGGGCACCCTCACGTCGGGGAACTTCTCACCGGTGCTCGGGCACGGCATCGGCCTGGGCCTGCTGAGTGGCGAGCCGGCCGCCGCGACGCCGGTCACGATCGAGCTGCGCGGGCGCAGCGTGCCCGCCGAGATCGTCGACCTGCCCTTCGTCGCCAAGGCCCGCTGATGGCCGACTACCTGCCGCACACGCCCTCCGAGGTCGCCGAGATGCTCGGGTTCCTCGGGCTCGACTCCCTCGACCAGCTCTTCAGCCTGGTGCCCGCGGCGGTGCGCCTGTCGGGCGGGCTGGACACGCCGGCCGGACTCAGCGAGCCGGACGTGGCCGCGACGTTCCAGCGCTACACCGCGGCCAACCGGGCGACGTCGGCGCTGACGTGCTTCGCCGGGGCCGGCGCCTACGACCACGAGGTCCCCGCCGTGGTGCGCGCCCTCGCGGGACGTTCCGAGTTCGTCACGGCCTACACGCCCTACCAGCCCGAGGTGGCCCAGGGCGTCCTCCAGGCGGTCTTCGAGTTCCAGACGATGGTGTCGCGCCTCAGCGGGTTGCCGATCGCCAACGCGTCGCTCTACGACGGCGCGACCGCGCTGGTGGAGGCGCTCAACATGGCCCACGGTGCGACGGGCCGCTCCAAGATGGTCGTGTCGGCCGGCGTGCACCCGCACTGGCGCGAGGTGGTCACGACCTTCGCCCGGGGCACCGGCCACGAAGTCGTCGTGGTGCCCCTGCGTGACGGGCTGACCGACTGGTCCGGGGTCGACGTGAGCGACGCCGCCGCGATCGTGGCCGCGTACCCGAACTACCTCGGTGTGTTGGAGGACCTCGCGCCGGCGCGGGCCCGCGCCGACGAGAGCGGGGGCCTCTTCGTCGTCGCGGCCGATCCGGTCGCCGCGGGCGTGCTGCGCACCGCGGGCCAGTGGGGGGCCGACGTGTGCGTCGGCGAGGGCCAGCCCTTCGGCACCGCGCTCGGCTTCGGGGGCCCGTACCTGGGCCTGTTCGCCTGCAGCCTGGACGAGGTGCGGCGCCTGCCCGGGCGCATCGTCGGCGAGACCGTCGACTCCAACGACCGGCGGGCCTTCGTCACGACCCTGCGCGCGCGAGAGCAGGACATCCGCCGCGAGAAGGCGACCTCGAACGTCTGCACCAACCAGACGCTCATGGCGGTGACCGCGGCGATCCAGCTGGGCTGGCTCGGCACGGCGGGGCTGCGCGAGGTGGCGACGCGCTGCGCGCAGGGCGCCCACTACCTCGTCGACCGGGTGCTCCAGGTCCCCGGGGTGAGCGCGGTGTCGACGCAGCCCTTCTTCCGCGAGTTCGCGTTCCGGGTGCCCGGCCGGGCTGACGACGTGCTCGGCGCGATGGCCGACGAGGGGATCCTGGGCGGCCTGTCGGTCTCGGCGCTCACGCGTGGGCCGGACCCCTCGGCCGAGGCCGTCGAGGACGTCGTGCTGGTCGCGGTGACCGAACGGCGCACCCGCGACGAGCTGGACCGCTACGTCGAGGTCCTGGCCAAGGTGGTCGGGTCGTGAGCGCCGCCGGCGGGCGCGCCGCGTCGGCCCCGCTGATGGGCCACGCCACCGAGCCCACCATCTTCGAGCTGTCGGTGCCCGGGCGCCGCGCCTACCAGCTGCGCACCACCGGCGTGCCGGCGACGGCGCTCAACCAGCTCGTGCCCGCGGCGCACCTCAACGAGGCCAGCGTCGCGATGCCCGAGGTGTCCGAGCGCGACCTGGTCGGCCACTTCACGCGACTGTCGCACCGCCAGTACTCGGTCGACCTCGGCGCGTACCCGCTGGGGTCGTGCACGATGAAGTACAACCCGAAGTTCTGCGACCAGGTGGCCGCCGACCCCGGCCTCAACACGGTGCACCCCGGCGCGCCGGCGCCGCTCATCCAGGGCTGGCTGGAGATCCTCGTCACGCTCGAAGAGCGGCTCTGCGCGGTGACCGGCATGGCCGCGGCGACGCTGCAGCCCTCCGCGGGCGCGGCCGGCGAGCTGACCGGCCTGCTGCTGATGCGCGCGTTCCACGAGGCCAACGGCGACGTGCGCACGCGCGTGATCATCCCGGACTCGGCGCACGGCACCAACCCCGCCTCGGTGACCCTCGGCGGCTACGAGGTCACCACGGTGCCGTCCAACGACCGCGGGCTGGTCGACCTCGACGCCCTGCGCGCGGCGCTCGGCCCCGACGTCGCGGGCATCATG
>DAIOGY010000121.1:0-5016 GCA_036745005.1 Acidimicrobiales bacterium
GCTCATCATCGCGCTCAGCGTGGGCTTCGTGGCGACCGGTCAGCTGACGGCGACCCGGGGCGAGGAATCGGCGGGCCGCCTCGACAATCTCCTCGTGCGCCCGCTGTCGCGCACCCGGTGGCTGGCCGAGCGACTCGCCCTGGCCGGGCTGGCCATCGCCGGCGCGGGACTGCTGGCCGGCCTCGCCACGTGGGTCGGGGCGGCGAGCGTGCACGCCGGAGTCCGGTTCGGGCCCCTCGTGATGGCGGGGATCAACATCGTCCCGCCGTCGCTCGTGGTGCTGGGGATCGGCGCGATGGTCTTCGGCGTGCGCCCGCGACTCACGGCCCCCGTCACCTATGCGGTGGTGGTGTGGTCGATCCTGGTCGAGATCACCGGGGGCGTGGCGAACGTCAGTCACTGGGTCCTCGACAGCTCGGTCTTCCACCAGATGGCCCCGGCGCCCTCGACGCCGCCGAACTGGACCGCCAACGTCGTGATGCTGGGCGTCGCGGCGGTCGGCGCCCTCATCGGGCTGGCCGCCTTCGCGCGGCGCGACGTCATCGGCGAGTGACGACTACTTCGGCTGCATCCTGATGCCGGCGTCGATGCGCACCGACTCGGCGTTCATGTAGTTGTTCGACAGCAGCTCGACGGCCAGCGAGGCGAACTCGGCCGACATCCCGAGCCGCTTGGGGAAGAGGACCCCCGAGCCCAGGCGCAGCTTGAACTCCTCGGACGCCGGGCCGCTGCCGTAGATGGGGGTGTCGATGAGCCCGGGCAGGATGCAGTTGACCCGCACGCCCACCACCGCGAGGTCGCGCGCCAGGGGCAGCGTGAGCCCGACCACGCCGCCCTTGGACGACGAGTAGGCGACCTGGCCGATCTGGCCGTCCTCGGCGGCGACCGACGCCGTGTTGACGATCGCGCCGCGCTGGCCGTCGGCGTCGGACTCGTTGTGGCTCATGGCGGTGGCCGCCAGGCGGCACACGTTGAACGTGCCGACGAGGTTGATCTCGATGACCTTGCGATAGATGTCGAGGTCGTGGGCCGACGAGTACTCGCCGTCCTTGCCGACCGTGCGCGTGGCCCACCCGATGCCCGCGCAGTTGACCGTGCTGCGCAGCGGGGCGAGCGACGTCGCGGCGTCGATCGCGGCGATGACGTGCTCGGTGTTGGTCACGTCGCAGTGGGCGTAGACGCCGCCCACCTCGCTCGCGACCGCGGCGCCGCGCTCGTCGTTGAGGTCGGCCACGACGACCTTCACGCCGCGTGCGGCGAGGGCGATCGCGGTCGCCTCGCCGAGCCCGGAGGCGCCGCCGGTCACGATCGCCGAGGTGTTGGTGAGTTCCATGGCTACTCCGTTCGTGCTCGCCGTGCGGCGACGAGGACAGTCAAGCAGAGACGAACGGCGCCGGACCAAAGCGCCGTAGCGTGACGGCCATGACCTCGCCCTACGAGCTGACGCGCGAGGACCTCGCCGTCGAGCTCGCCGGCGAGCCGCGCTACCGCGTCGACCAGGTCTGGCGCGGGCTCTGGGTGGAGGGGCGCCGCCTCGACGACGTGACGACCGTCCCGCTCGCGCTGCGCTCGCGGTTGGCGCGGCGGTTCCCCGACGCCCTGGGCGTCGCGGCCGACGTGGCGAGCGACCACGGCGCCACCCGCAAGTGGGTCTTTCGCCTGGGGGACGGGGCGACCATCGAGACCGTCCTCATGGCCTACGAGGACCGGGTCACGGTGTGCGTCTCGTCCCAGGCGGGGTGCGCCATGGGCTGCACGTTCTGCGCCACCGGCCAGGCGGGCTTCACCCGCCAGCTCAGCGTCGGCGAGGTCCTCGAGCAGGTCATGGTCGCGGTGCGCGCGGCCGCGCCGCGGCGCCTGTCCAACGTCGTCTTCATGGGCATGGGCGAGCCCCTGGCCAACTACGCGGTCACCGTCGAGTCGGTGCGGCGCCTTCACGACCAGCTCGGGCTCTCCGCGCGTCGCCTCACGGTCTCGACCGTCGGCGTGGCCCCGGCGATCGAGCGCCTGGCCGGCGAGGGACTGGCGCTCACCCTGGCGGTCAGCCTGCACTCGGCCAACGACGAGACGCGCACCTCACTGGTCCCGCTCAACGCGCGCTACCCGCTGGCGCGCCTGGCCGCGGCGTGCGCGACCTGGTGCGACGTGACGGGCCGGCGCCTCAGCTTCGAGTGGGCGCTGATCGACGCGGTCAACGACACCGACCGGGCGGCCGACGAGCTCGCGGACTACGCGGCGCCGCTCGGGGCCCACGTGAACCTGATCCCGCTCAACCCGACGCCGGGCTACCTCGTGCGCGGCTCGACCCCCGAGCGCGTGCGCGAGTTCCGCGACCGGCTCGTCGACCAGGGGATCGCGGCCACCGTGCGCGCGACGCGCGGGCGCTCCATCGACGCGGCGTGCGGTCAGCTGGCCGCGGTCACGCGGGGTCGGCGTCGCTCCCTGTCGGTGACTCCGCGCTGAGTGCGTCGACGCGCCAGAAGCCGGGTCGCCACCGCACCAGCGCCAGCGCGCCGAGGACGCAGGCGACGCCGCCCGAGACGATCGAGATCTCGGTCGACGTCAGGCTGGCGACCGCGCCGGACTCCATGTCGCCCAGGCGCGGCCCGCCCGTGACCACGACCACCTGGATGGCCGAGATCCGTCCGCGGTACTCGTCGGTGATCGCGCGCTGGAGGATCGTGTTGCGCAGGATCGCCGAGACGACGTCGGTGGCGCCGGCGACACCCAGGCACACCAGCCCGATCGCCACGACGTGGATGAGCCCGAAGAGGGCCATCGCGGCCCCCCACGCGACGACCACGAGCACGACGAGACGCCCCTGGCGCCGCACGCGCGCGACCCATCCGGTGAGCAGGGCCATCACGACCGCCCCCACGCCCGGCGCGGCGTACAGCAGGCCGAGCAGGCGCGGGCCGCCGTGGTAGAGGGTGAGCGCGACGGCGGGGAAGAGCGCGCGCGGCAGACCGAAGACCATCGCGTTGAGGTCCACCAGGTAGACCGCCTGGGCCACCGCGTGGCGGCGCACGTAGGAGAACCCCTCGGCGATCGCGCGCAGCAGCCTGGTCGGCGCCCCGGTCGCCACCGCGCGCAGCGCCGGCAGCGCGAGGGTCGACACCGCGAGCACCAGGTACGTCGAGGCGTCGATCGCGTAGCACGACGACAGTCCGACGCCGGCGAGCAGCAGGCCGGCCAGGGCCGGGCCCACGGCCATCGAGACGTTGAAGATCACCTGGTTGAGCGCGTACGCCGCGACCAGGTGGTCCTCGGCGACCAGCATCGGGATCACCGCGCCGCGCACCGACGCGCCGAATCCGCCCGCGCCCGCCGACGCGGCGGCGAGAACGACGAGCAGCCAGAGGCGGTGGTGCCCGGCACCGGCGTTGAGCGCGAGGCCCGCGCTGAGCGCGCTCAACGCCACCGCGCTCGCCACGAGCAGCGTGCGCCGGTTGCCGCGGTCGCCCAGCGCGCCGCCCCACAGCGAGCCGGTGATGAGCAAGGGGAGTTGGATGAGGCTCGCCAGTCCGACCCACAGGCTCGAGTGCGTCTCGAGGTACACCTGGTAGGGGACCGCGACCGTCGTGAGGCTGCTGCCGAGCAGCGAGACGAACTGGCCCGCGAAGAGCCACCGGAACGCCCGGTTGACGCGCAGGGGTCGCACGTCAACGAACAGCCTCGGCACCCCGCAATCGTACGGGCGGTAATGTGACGAGGTCCTAATCAAGGAGAGCCGACGATGGACGAGCAGCTGGTCCAGCTCCTGTCACCCGAGGGCGAACGGGTCGAGCACGCCGACTACACGTCCTCGCTGGACGGCGACGAGATCTTCGGCCTCTACCGCGACATGGTCATCGTGCGACGGATCTGCAACGAGTCGACCTCGCTCCAGCGCCAGGGCCAGCTGGCCCTGTGGGCGCCGGTCACGGGCCAGGAGGCCGCCCAGATCGGGCCGGGCCGGGCGATGCACCCGATGGACTTCTCCTTCCCGACGTACCGCGAGCACGGGATCGCCTGGTGCCGCGGCGTGCCGCCGGCCAACATGCTCAAGCTCTTTCGCGCGGTGAGCAACGGCGGGTGGGACCCGCAGCTGTACCGCCACTCGGTGCCCACGGTCGTGCTGGGCAACCAGACGCTGCACGCCGTGGGCTACGCCATGGGCGTCCAGCGCGACGGCGCGGAAGAGGCGGTCCTCACCTTCTTCGGCGACGGCGCCTCGAGCCAGGGCGACGTCCTCGAGGCGTTCGTGTGGGCCGCGTCGTTCAACGCGCCCATCGTCTTCCTGTGCCAGAACAACCAGTGGGCCATCTCCGAGCCCGCCACCCTGCAGTCCAAGATCCCGCTGTATCACCGTGCCCAGGGCTTCGGCTTTCCCGGCGTGCGCGTCGACGGCAACGACGTGCTGGCGATGTACGAGGTCTCCAAGAGGGCGCTCGACGCCGCGCGCGTCGGCGGCGGGCCCACCCTCATCGAGGCCTTCACCTATCGCATGGGCGCGCACACGACCTCCGACGACCCGACGCGCTACCGCGTCGACGCCGAGGTCGAGGTCTGGAAGCACCGTGACCCGATCGAGCGCGTGAAGGCGCTGCTGGCGCGCGAGTACAAGAAGAAGGCGGCCGCCTTCGACGAGGTCGCGGCCGAGGCCGACGTCATCGCCACGAAGCTGCGCGAGGACGTGCTGGCGATGGGCCGGCCCGACCCGATCACGATGTTCGACCACGCCTACGCCGCGCCCCACCCGCTCATCGACGAGGGCCGGCGCGAGATGATCGAGCTCGGCGTGAGCGTGGGGGCCGCCTGATGGCGACGACCACCATGACGATGGCCAAGGCGCTCAACGAGGGCCTGCGCCGCGCGCTCGAGAAGAACCCCAAGGTGCTCTTGATGGGCGAGGACATCGGCAAGCTGGGCGGGGTCTTTCGCATCACCGACGGCCTGCAGAAGGACTTCGGCGAGGACCGCGTCATCGACGCCCCGCTGGCCGAGTCGGCGATCGTCGGCACCGCGGTGGGCCTG
>DAIOGY010000122.1:0-4995 GCA_036745005.1 Acidimicrobiales bacterium
GCGGTTTCAATTGCCACAGACGACGCTCGTACTGGCGGAGTTGGGCGAGGTGCAGGCGACTGCCGAGGCCACGGTTTTTGATTTCGGAGCGGTGGGCGTGGCCATGCACGTGCCGTTTCACTTGGCGCCGGTGGCGCTGGTGCGTCTGGCGCGTGGGCTGGCCGAGCCGAGCGAGTTGGTGCGCATGAGCAGTGACGTCAATGACGCCGCGGTGATCGCCTCGGGGTTGCCCACGGGTTGGAACGACACGGCCACCACCTACGAGCGCGACGCCACAGTGGCCGAAGTCGTTGCCGCGAGGATCGCCGAGTATCCCGACGCCCTCGCAATCGAGGACGCCACGCGTTCGCTCACCTACCGCGAACTCGACCAGCGGGCCGCGAACGTGTCCCGACGCCTGGCGCCCTTCATCGACGGAGCGGATCAGTGCGTTGGCGTCATGGCGCACCGCTCGATCGACGCGATCGTCGCCTTCCTGGGAGTGCTCCGCGCCGGCGCCGCCTACGTCCCGCTCGACGCCGCGCTGCCCGCCGAGCAGCTGCGCTTCATGGCCGACGACACGTCCGTGCGGGTCGTGCTGGCACCGGCGGACCTCGCGGGCGACGCCGCCGGCGTCACCGGCCGCGCGGTGCTGGGCATCGAGGACGAGGAGCGTCCCGTGGTCGACCCGCCCCAGGGGGCCCCAGCGCCCCCCACGACCGGTCCGACGTCCCTCGTCTACGTGATGTACACCTCGGGCTCGACCGGACGGCCCAAGGGAGTGGCGATCGAGAATCGCGGAATCCTGCGCTACGTGCGCGGCGCGTACGACATGGTCCCCGGACGTGACGGCGCGCTGTTGCACGTCGGCGGCATCGGCTTTGACGCATCCACCTTCGAGATCTGGGGGGCGCTGTGCAACGGTGCCCGGCTGGTCGTGCATCCCGACACCCGTTTCGATCCCGTGGCTATGGGTCGCACCATCGTCGAGCACGGGGTCACGCTCGCCATGCTGTCGGCCGGAGCGTTTCATCTCATGGTCGACGGCGCCCTCGACTCCTTGGCCGGCCTGGACACGGTGATCGCCGTGGGCGACGTCCTGTCGCCGGGACACGCGGCCCGCTGCCGTCGCGCGCACCCCGCGACGCGCCTGTTCAACGCCTACGGACCCACCGAGGCCACCGTGAGCGCGTCGGTCTACGTGGTGGGTGACCTCGAGGCCGGCAGGTCGGTGCCGATCGGACGGCCCCTCGCCAACACCACGCTCTACGTCCTCGATGACGCCGGTCGTCCGGTCCCCGCCCTCGACGAGGGCGAGCTCTACATCGGGGGCGACGGCGTGGCGAGAGGGTACTGGGGGCGCGCTGACCTGACCGCCGAGCGTTTCGTGCCCGACCCGTTCTCGCGGGTGCCCGGCGCCCGCCTGTACCGCACGGGCGACGTCGTGCGGCTGCTCGATACCGGCGACCTCGAGTTCCACGGCCGCCGCGACGACCAGGTGAAGATCCAGGGCTACCGGGTCGAGCCCGGCGAGGTCGCCGCCGCGCTGAGTGGGCACCGCGCGGTGACCTCGGCGGCCGTCGAGTCTCGCGAGGGCGCGTCGGGGAACCGCCAGCTGGTCGCCGTCGTGACCGCGACCTACGACGTCGACCCGGAGCGGCTGCGGCGCTACCTGCGTCGCCGACTGCCCGAGTTCATGGTGCCCTCGCAGATCGTGGTCGTGGACACCTTGCCGCACACGCCCATCGGAAAGGTCGACCGCGGCGCGCTGCGCGGCCTCGCGGGGAGCCGGTTGGGCCGGGCGCCCGTGACGGCCACTGAAGCTACAGTCGCGCGGCTCTGGGGCGACGTCCTCGGCGTCGGCGAGGTCGCGATCGACGACGACTTCTTCGCGTTGGGCGGCGACTCCCTGGTGGCGCTGCACCTCCTGGCCCGACTTCACGACGACCTCGGAGTGGAACTGCCCCTGGGCGCCGTGTTCGACGATCGCACCGTCGAGGCCCTGGCCCGTCGCGTCGACGCCCTGACGCTCTCGCGCACCGACGACGCCGACGAGACGCCGTGGCCGGCGCTGGTGGCCGATCCACACCGCACCGACACCCCGGCGTCACCGGCCCAGGCCCAGGCCTGCTTCCTCAGCGAGCTGGCCGAGGACGCGTTGCCCTACCAGTCGAGCGCGGTCTACGACCTACGCGGCCACCTCGACGTGGCCGCGTTGCAACGTTCGCTCCAGAGCGTCGTTGACCGCCACGACGTGCTGCGAGCCACCTTCCCCAAGGTCCGCGGGGTTCGGATGATGCGCGTCCACGCGACCCACGAGGTGCGCCTCGAGGTGGCCGACCTGCGAGGGGAGCAGGATCCTGGGGCGGCGCTGACCGCCCTGCGCGCCGACTCTCTCGCCCGGCGCGTGAACCTCGCGGAACTGCCCCTCGTACGTTGGACACTCGCGCGCCTGGCCGACGACCACGTCGCCCTGATCCAGGTCGAGCACCACGTCGTGCACGACGGCTGGTCGTTCGCCACCATGGTCACCGAGATCCTCGCGGCGTATCGCGACTTCGCGGCCGGCCGTGACCACGTCGCCGCGCCCCTGACGCACCAGTACGGCGACTTCGCGGTGTGGCAGAACTCCCTGGCCGACACGGACCTCGGGCGCCGCCAGATCGAGTTCTGGCGTTCGACGCTGGCCGACGCGCCCGAGGCGCCGGTCATCGCCACCGATCGACCGACGCCCGCCGTGCGCAGTTACCGCGGCTCGTCGCTGCGCCGCGAGCTGCCCGCGGAGACGGTCGACCGCCTCCACCACTGCGCGACGCGACACGGCGTGACCCCGTACATGGTCATGCTGAGCGCGTACGCGCTCACGCTGTCACGCCTGGCCGGCGTCGATGACGTCGTCATCGGGTCCGGGCTCGCCAACCGACGGCTCGCCGGCACCGAGGCGTTGCTCGGCATGTTCGTCAACTCGGTGGTCGTGCGCGTCGACCTGTCGGGCGACCCGAGCGTCGAGGAGCTGCTGGCGCGGGTGCGCGCCGCGAGTCTGGGCGCGTTCGCCAACCAGGAGCTGCCCTTCGAGGAGGTCGTGCGCCAGCTCGATCCGGTGCGCCGGCCCGGGCACAACCCGTTCTTCGAGCACCTCTTCTCCTTCCACGACTCGCCCGCCGCCGAGGTGCTGGTCGACGGCCTGGACGTGGACGTGCTCGACACCGTGAGTAACGGATCGGCCAAGGCCGATCTCAACGTGGTCGTGATTAACCCCCGGGGGCGCGGGGCGCGGCCCGACCGGCCCGACGGACACGAGCTGACGGTCGTCTGGGAGTACTCCACCGACATCTTCGACGCGGCGACGAGTGAAGAGCTCCTCTCGACGTACCTGCACGTGCTCGACCAGCTCATCGTCTCACCCGGCTCGCCGGTCTCGGCGATCGAGCTCGCGACGCCGTCGCAGCGCCGGGCACTGATCGAGGTGAGCGACTCGGACTACGAGCGCGACGCGTCGATCGCCGCGGTCTTCGCCGAGCGGCTGGCCGAGAACCCCGGCGCCGTCGCCGTGGTGGCCGGCGATGCGTCGCTGACCTACGACCAGCTGGACCAGGCGTCGACGCGCCTCGCGCGCCAACTGGTCTTCCTCGGCGTGGGCCGGGGGAGTCGGGTCGGGGTCAGCGACGACCGGACCCCCGCGATGGTCGTGGCCCTGCTGGGCGTGCTCAAGGCGGGCGGGTGCTACGTCGGCCTGGACCGGTCGTGGCCGGACGCGCGTCTCGAGCGCGTCCTGGCCGGCGCGGACGTTCGGCTGGTCTGTGAGGCCGGTGGCGCTGCGCTGCACCTGCCGAGCCGCGTCGTGACCGTGCTCACGGTCACGGTCGACGGCCGCGGTCGGGTCGGGCGCGAACCGTTCACCCGGCCGACGTCGCGTCCGGCGACGACCCCGACGGCGACCGACCTGGCCTACGTCTCGTTCACCTCCGGCTCGACCGGCGAGCCCAAGGGGGTCGAAGTCCTTCACCGCGGCGTGGTCCGGCTGGTTCGCCGCACCGACTACGTCGAGATCACGCCCGCCGACGTCGTACTCGCCGGCGCACCGCTCGCCTTCGACGCCTCGACCTTCGAGATCTGGGGGCCGCTGCTCAACGGAGCCCGCCTGGTGCTGGCGCCGGCCGGTCCCCTCTCGACCGCCGAAGTCGCCCAGGTCCTGACGACCCACGGCGTCACCACCGCGTTCTTCACTGCGGCGATCTTCCACCGACTCGTCGACCGCGAGATCGAGGCTCTCGCGCGCCTGCGACAGGTGCTGGCCGGAGGGGACGTCCTGTCGCCCGCGCACGTCGCGCGGCTGCTCGCGGCCCTGGGACCCACGTCGGTGCTCGTCAACGGGTACGGCCCCACCGAGGCCACGACCTTCTCGTGCTGTCAGGTCCTGCGACACGGTGACGCGATCGGTGACACCGTGCCGATCGGACGGGCCATCGCCCACTCGTCGGCGGTGATCGTCGACGCCGCCCAACGCCTCGTGCCCGACGGGGTCGCTGGCGAACTGTGGATCGGGGGCGACGGACTCGCCCGTGGTTACGTCGGGCGCCCCGATCTGACCGCGGACAGGTTCGTGGCCAATCCCTTCGGCGGACGGCTGGGCGAGCGCCTCTACCGAACCGGCGACCGCGTGCGCCGCCGCCGAGACGGCGCGCTGGAGTTCCTCGGCCGGGTCGATCGCCAGGTGAAGATCCGGGGCTTCCGCGTCGAGCCCACGGAGATCGAGGCCGTCCTGGCGACCCACCCCAAGGTCGTCGAGTCCTACGTCGCGGCGGTCGACGCCGGCCGCGACGACAAACGCCTGGTGGCCTACGTCGTGGCCAGCGGCGCCGACCCGGCGCACCTCGTCGAACACGACCTGGCGCCCTTTCTGGATTCGCGGCTGCCCGCGTACATGGTGCCGTCGTCCTACGTGGCGCTGGGCGAACTACCCCTGCGGTCGAGCGGGAAGGTGGACGTGGCGCGCCTGCCCGAGCCAGCGTCGAC
>DAIOGY010000123.1:0-4841 GCA_036745005.1 Acidimicrobiales bacterium
ACCAACTCGCGCGCGGCCTCGCCGCGGCCCTCGACGCGCTGGCTCCCGGCGGGGTGCTCGCGGTCATCGCGTACCACTCGGGTGAGGACCGTGCGGTCAAGGAGATCCTGCACGACGCCGCGACCGGGGGATGCCGGTGTCCGGTGGAGTTGGGTTGCGTGTGTGGCGCCGTGCCTCGGGTCACCCTCGCCCGGGCCAGCGCGACGCTGGCGACGGCGCGTGAGATCGCCCGCAACCCTCGGTCGCGATCGGCTCGCCTGCGCGTCGCCCGCAAGGTGTCGGCGTGAGCGTCGTCGCCCTCCCGCGCCGCTTCGAGGCTCCCGAGCCGCGCACGGCGGCGCGAGGTCGCCACGAGACGATCGCCCCACGGCGCGCGGCGGTGCGCGCGCGATGGACGCACGCGTCCGCGGTACGCCGTTCGGTCGTCGTCGTCGCGGTGGCGCTGGCGATCTCGCTGAGCGGCAGCATGCTGGTCGCCAATCGCCAGGTCCAGATTCACCAGCTCCAGAGTCAGCTCCTCCAGCTCCAGTCCGACTACGCCCAGCAGGTGGGCACCTTCACCAACATGGCCGCTCCCGGCCAGATCGCCGCACAGGCGGGGGTGCTGCACCTGGTCGACCCCGTCTCGGTGACGCAAGTCCCGTCCACGTCACTTGATGCGCCCCTGCCGCTTCCGAAGTTCATTGGTTCAGCACCGGTCACATCAAGGACGCGGCGGTGACCACACACTTCACCCCGACCCACCACCGCCTCCGCCCCGCGCCGGTCGCCCCGCGCCGGTCGGTCCCGGCCAGCCCGCGCCGCCTGAAGCTGCTGCGCGCCGGATTCGTCCTGGTGTTCGTGGCGTTGGCCGTGCGCCTGTTCTTCCTGCAGATCGTCGACCACCCTCACTTCGCGGCGCTCTCGGTGGGCCAGGTGCGCGAGGACCTGACGACCACCGCGCTGCGCGCGGGCATCTACGACCGCAACGGTCAGATCCTCGCGGTCTCACGCCCGACGTCGCTCGTCCTCGCCGACGACCTCCAGATCGCCCACCCCGCCACCGAGGCCCGCGCGATGGCGCCGCTCGTCCAGGTGCCCGTGGCCACGCTGACGCGCCTGCTGTCCGAGAAGGGCAACGGCCACGTCGTCATCACCGACACGCTCAATCTGGCGGCCGGCCGCCGGGTGTCGTCGATGGTGTTTCCCGGCATCGTCGTGCAGAGCTCGTCGGTGCGCACCTACCCCGACGGGCCGATCGCGACCTCGCTGCTCGGGGGGACCAACGCCCAAGGAGCGGGGTCGGCCGGCCTGGAGTACCGGTACCAGTCGCTGCTCGCCGGGCGCACCGGGGTCACGCGCTCGTACGTGTCGAGCTCGGGCGTCAGCCTGCCGAGCTCCGTCTCCACCGTGATCAAGAAGGCGGAGCCCGGCGTCGGACTCGAGTTGACGCTGGACACGTCGCTGCAGTTCGTGACCGAGCGCGTGCTGGCCCACCAGATCGCCGCCACCGGCGCGGTGGACGGGACCGCGGTGGTCATGGACGTGCGCACCGGTGAGATCCTGGCGGACGCCTCGCTGGTGAACACGCGCGCGCACGCGGGCGTCCTCGGCCCGACGCCGGCGTGGGGCCGCTCGGTGGGCGTGCCCGGCGTCCAACAGACCATCAGCAACCTCGCGTTCAGCCAGGCCTACGAGCCCGGCTCGGTGTTCAAGGTCGTGACGTTCTCCGCGGCGCTCCAGGACGGACTGATCACGCCGCGCACCGTCTTCACCGTCCCCAACGCGGTCAACGTCGGCGGCCGGTACTTCCACGACGCCGAGTCCCACGGCCTCGAGCACCTGTCCGCGACCCAGATCCTGGCCCTGTCGTCGAACATCGGCACGTTCGAGGTCGCCAGCCGCGTCGGCGAAGCGGGCCTGCTGGCTCAAGTCCAGCGCCTGGGATTCGGCCAGGTGACTCCGGTCGATTTCCCCGGCGAGACCTCGGGCCTGCTAGTCAGCGCGGCGAACTGGTACGCCAGCGACCGCGTCGCCCTCCCGATCGGTCAGGTCGACGCCGTGCCGCCCATCCAGCTACTGGACGCCTACAACGCCATCGCCAACGGGGGAGTGTTCGTCGAGCCCAAGCTGGTGCGCGGCTACGTGCACGCCAACGGGACGGTGACCGCGACCCCGCCCAGCGCGCGACGCGTTGCGCTGTCGCCGGGCGTGGACGCGACGATGGTGGCGATGCTCGAGCAGGTCGTCCTGGCGGGCACCGGCACCAACGCCATCATCCCGGGCTACGCCGTGGCCGGCAAGACCGGCACGGCCTCGATGCCCTATCCCGGCAAGGACAAGCTCCTGACGGGCTCCTATAACGCGACCTTCGTCGGATTCGCACCCGCCAACGCTCCAGTACTGTCGATGATCGTGGTGGTCGAACGTCCCCTGACCACGATCTTCGGCGGGGCGGTGGCCGCCCCGGTCTTCCAGCAGGTGATGTCCTACGCCCTGCACCACTACGGCATCGCCTCCAACGGCGCCGTCGTCAAACCGCTCAAGGGCGCGTCGGCGGCGATCGGCTCGGACGTCACCTGATGCAGCTCGGCGATCTCCTCGACGACCTCACGCTGGACGTCGAGACCGGCCGCGTGGAGGTTCGCGACGTGCAGGTTGATTCGCGCGACTGCTCACCCGGCTCGCTCTTCTTCGCGTTGCCCGGGCGCCAGACGCACGGCGTGACGCACGCGGTGCAGGCCGTCGAGCACGGCGCGGTGGCGGTCGTCACCGCCGAGGACGTGCGCGTCGGCGTCCCCGTCGTCGTCGTGCCGGCCTCCCGGCTGCGCGCGCTGCTCGCCGCGGCGAGCGCCTCGATCGTGGGTCACCCCGAGCTCGACGTCGACCTGGTGGGCGTGACGGGCACCGACGGGAAGACCACGGTGGTGACCATTGTGGCGTCGCTGACCCGGGCGCTGGGCTGGAACGGCGCCAGCGTCGGAACGCTGACCAGCGAACGCACGACGCCCGCGTCTCCCGAGCTCTTTCGCACGCTGTCGCGACTCGTCGACGGCTTTGACGCCTCGCGCCCGCGATCGGTGATCGCCCTGGAGGTGTCGAGCCACGCCCTCGACCAGGGCCGGGTCGACGGCCTGCGCTTCGCGGTGGCCGCCTTCACGAACCTCGGGCACGACCACCTCGACTACCACGGCTCGGTGGAGGGCTACTTCGAGGCCAAGGCGGCGCTCTTCAACGCGGACCACGCGCGACGCGCGGTGGTGTGGGTCGACGATCCCCACGGCGAGCGCCTGGCCGCGATGACCACCCTGGCCGTGGCGCCGGTTCGCCGTCGCGACGCCGCCGACGTCGAAGCCTCGTGGAGCGGAACCGTCTTCACCTGGCGCGGTCGCCAGGTCGTCACGCCGCTGGTCGGCGGCTACAACGTCGATGACGCGCTGGTGGCCATGGCCATCGCCTCGGCGCTGGGCGCCGGCGATGACGCCATCGCGACGGCGATGGCCCGCGTCGAGGGCGTGCCGGGGCGATTCGAGGTCGTGGCGAGCGGCGACGTGGTGGTGGTGGTCGACTACGCGCACACCCCCGAAGGACTCGAGAGACTCTTGGGCGACGTGCGCGATCTCACGCCGAGCGGGCGCGTGATCACGGTCTTCGGCTGCGGCGGGGACCGCGACGTCGCGAAGCGCCCCGCGATGGGTGCGGTGGCGTCGCGCCTGTCCGACGTGGCCGTCGTGACGTCCGACAACCCGCGCAGCGAGTCGCCGGCGGCGATCGCCGACGCCGTGCTGGCGGGCGTGGCGACCGGGGCCGACGCGCGCCGCGTTCTCGATCGGCGCGACGCGATCGCCGCGGCCCTGGATGAGGCCCACCCCGGTGACGTCGTGGTGATCGCCGGCAAAGGTCACGAGACGACCCAGACGATCGGTGACGTCGTGAACGCCTTCGACGACCGCGAGGTCGCGCGCGAACTGCTGGGGATCCGATGCTGAGTCTGATGGAGGCGGGTTCGATCAGCTTCCTGGTGGCGCTGCTCTTCACGCCCCTGTGGATCCGGTTCTTGCGTGAGCGTTCGCTGGGCCAGCTCATCCGCGAGGACGGTCCGTGGACCCACCACGCCAAGGCCGGAACACCCACGATGGGCGGCGTGGTGATCGTCGTCGCGGGCGTCCTGGGCTACGTGATGGGCCACGTGGGCACGGCGGTCGACTTCACGCGCGCCGGTGTCCTCGTCGTGGCCGTCGTGGTGGTCGCGGGCGTGCTGGGCTTCGTCGATGACTACCTCGCCATCCGCAACACCCGCAACCTGGGACTGAGCACGACGGGCAAGCTGATCGGCCAGTTGGTGATCGCCGTCGCGTTCGCCGTGTTGGCCGTGGACTGGGTCCACACGTCGACCGACCTCTCGTTCACCCGATTCTCGCTGCCCGGCTGGAACCTCACCGGCGCCGGGTGGGTCGTCCTGGCGGTGCTCGTCATCATCGCCACCGCGAACGCGGTGAACCTGACCGACGGCCTCGACGGGCTGGCCGCGGGTTCGTCGACCTTCTGCTTCGGCGTGCTGTCGATCATCGGCTACTGGCAGTTCCGGCACTTCCCGATCTACCGGCTGCACTCGGCGCTCGACCTCGGCCTGGTGGCCGTCGCCCTCGTGGGAGCGTGCCTCGGGTTCCTGTGGTGGAACGCGGCGCCGGCGCGCATCATCATGGGCGACACCGGGTCGCTGGCCATCGGCGCCGGGCTCGGGGCGCTGGCCCTGCTGATGAACCTGGACCTGCTGCTCGTCGTGCTCGGGGGGCTCTTCGTCGCCGAGACGGCCTCGGTCATCCTCCAGGTGGTCAGCTTCAAGCTCTTCGGGCGACGGA
>DAIOGY010000124.1:0-4775 GCA_036745005.1 Acidimicrobiales bacterium
AGTTGAGCCGAGTCCAATTGGCGCTGGCCCTCGAGACGGTCCACGACGACGTCGTCGCGGTGTTCGACGAAGTCGACGCCGGCGTGGGCGGCCAGGTCGCCCAGCAGATCGGCGAGTGCCTTCGTGAACTCGGTCACGAGCAACAGGTCCTGGCCGTCACGCACCTCGCATCGGTGGCCGCCAAGGCGGACCGCCACGTGGTCATCGAAAAGACCGTGTCCGGCTCGACGACCACGACCACCGTGCGCGAGGTCACGGGCGAGGACCGGGTGCGCGAGGTCGCTCGCATGTTGGTGGGTGATGCCGTGACGTCGGAGTCCCTGGCCCTCGCGTCGCAGATGCTCGAAACAGTGAATTCATAATCCAGTTCGGTCGAAGCGTCACACGCTCTCGCTAAGATGGGGTTCCGTGAATGTGGCGGGCGCGCGATGACGAAATTTGTCTTCGTCACGGGTGGCGTGTCGAGCTCGCTCGGCAAGGGACTGACCGCATCCTCCCTAGGCCGGCTCCTCAAGTCGCGCGGCCTCAAGGTCACGATGTGCAAGCTCGACCCGTACCTCAACGTGGACCCGGGCACCATGAACCCCGGCGAGCACGGCGAGGTCTACGTCACCGACGACGGCGGCGAGACCGACCTCGACCTCGGCCACTACGAGCGCTTCATCGACGAGTCGCTGTCCAAGATGTCCAACACGACGACCGGCTCGATCTACTCCAACGTGATCGCCAAGGAGCGCCGCGGCGACTACCTCGGCAAGACGGTGCAGGTCATCCCCCACGTCACCGATGAGATCAAGGAGAGGATCCGGCGCCTCGGCACGCTCGGCGCGGACGTGGTCATCGTCGAGATCGGCGGGACCGTGGGCGACATCGAGATCGTGCCGTTCATCGAGTCGATCCGCCAGTACCGGCGTGACGCGGGGCGCGACAACGTCTGCTACGTCCACCTGACGCTCGTGCCCTACCTGGCTCCGTCGGGTGAGCAGAAGACCAAGCCCACGCAGCACTCAGTGACCGAGCTGCGCTCGCGCGGCATCCAGCCCGACGTGATCGTGTGTCGCAGCGACCAGCCGATCTCCGACGGCCTCAAGCGAAAGGTCTCGCTGCTGTGCGACGTGCCGATCGAGGCGGTGATCTCGGCGGTGGACGCCCCGAGCATCTACGACATCCCCATCACGTTGCACCACGAGGGCCTCGACACCATGGTGTGCAACACGCTGGGCATCGACCTGGCCCAGCACCCGATCGACCTGGGCGCCTGGGAGGAGGTCGTGCACCGCGTCCACAACACGACGCGCTCACTGCGCATCGGGGTGATCGGCAAGTACGTGACCATGCCCGACGCGTACCTGTCGGTCGCCGAGGCCATCCGCCACGCGGGATTCGCGATCGGGGCGGCGACGACGATCGAGTGGCTCGAGGCCGAGCGCGTGCCCTCCGAAATCGACGCCGAGCGCATCCGCCAGCTCGACGGGATCATCGTGCCGGGGGGATTCGGCGAGCGCGGCGTCGAGGGGATGATCGCGGTGGCGCGCATCGCCCGGGAGAACGCCATTCCCTACCTGGGCATCTGCCTGGGCATGCAGGTCATGGTGGTCGAGTTCGCGCGCCACTGCCTCGGACTGCGCGACGCGCACTCCACCGAGATCTCGCTGACGACCTCGGCCCCGGTGATCGCCCTGATGGCCGAGCAGCTCGACATCACCGACCTGGGGGGCACGATGCGCCTCGGGGCCTGCCCGGCCATGCTCGACGAGGGGTCGGTCGTGGCCGGCCTCTACGGCGCGACCGTGGTCTCGGAGCGCCACCGGCACCGCTACGAGTTCAACGCTCGCTACCGCGAGCGGTTCGAGTCGGCCGGGATGCGCTGCTCGGGCACCTCGCCGGACGGACGCCTGGTCGAGTTCGTCGAACTGGCCGCGCACCCCTTCTTCGTCGGCACCCAGGCTCACCCGGAGTTCAAGTCGCGACCCGACCGCCCCCACCCCCTGTTTCACGGGCTGCTCACGGCGGCGGACGCGCGAGCCGAGGGTCGCGAGCCGCACATCCTCGACCCCACTTCGGTCGACGTCGCGCGGTGAGCCCGCCCTTCCGCGTGGTGGCCGCCACGCCGCTGCTCACCTCACGCGTCTTCTCGGTCGAGGAGCGCACCATCAGCGACGGTATGCAGACGTTCACGCGCGACGTCGTCACCCACCGGGGCGCGGTGTCGGCGCTCGCGATCAACGCCGCGGGCGAGATCGGTCTCCTGCGCCAGTACCGCTCGCCCTTCGACACCGAGGTGCTGGAGATCCCCGCGGGGACCCTCGACGTCCCCGGCGAGGACCCCCTCGACGCGGCGCGGCGCGAACTGCGCGAAGAGCTCGGCTGCGACGCGGCGACGTGGACCCTGCTGGGTCGGTTCATGGTCTCGCCCGGGTGGTGCGACCAGACCATGACGATCTACGAGGCGCGCGACCTGACCATGGTCGAGCGCGCTCCGGCCGGACCCGAGGAGAGCGCCTCGACGGTCCTGTGGCGGACCCCGCAGGACCTGCACGCGATGCTGCGTGCCGAGGTGATGATCGACTACACCGTGGCAGTGGCGCTCCACCGGGTCTATGGCCGCTTTTTCGACCCGGACTGAGCGCTCCCTCGAGGAGTACCTCCAGTGGCTCACGGTAGAAAAGGGGCGCAGCCGGGCGACGGTCGACGCCTACCGCCGCGACCTCACGCGCCTCGCGTCCTGGATGGCCGAGAGCGAGTTGGACCTCGCCCACGTCAGCGCCGGCGACCTCGAGAGGTACTTCGACCTGCTGCGCGGGCCGCGCTCGCCCGGCACGGCGGCGCGCGCGTTGTCGGCGGCCCGCGGGTGGTTCGGCTTCCTGGTCGAGGAGGGCCAGCTCGCCCAGGACCCCTCGTCGCGGCTCAAGAGCTCGCGACGCGCCCGCACGCTGCCCAAGCCCCTCGGCGAGGCCGAGATGGCGCGACTGCTCGACGCCGTCGACGGATCGGACCCGATCGACCGACGTGATCGCGCCCTGCTCGAGCTGCTCTACGGGACCGGCGCGCGGGTCTCGGAGGTCGTGGGCCTGTCGCTCGAGGACCTCGACTTCGACGAGGAGCTCATCCTGGTCACCGGCAAGGGCTCGCGCCAGCGTCTCGTGCCCATGGGCGCGGGGCTGCGCACGGCGCTGGGGCGCTACCTCGAACCGGGCGGACGGCGCGAACTGCTCGGTGGCGGGCGCACGACGCGCCTGTTCCTCAACGCCCGGGGCGGGCCGCTGACGCGCCAGGGGGTCGACCTCGTCGTGCGCCGGCGCGCGCTGGCCGCGTCGATCCCGCGCGCGCGCGTCAGCGCCCACGTCTTTCGCCACAGCTGCGCGACGCACATGCTGGACCACGGCGCCGACATCCGGGTGGTGCAGGAGCTGCTCGGCCACGCGTCCATCGCCACGACCCAGATCTACACCGCCGTGTCGGTGGGCTCGCTGCAGCGCGAGTACGGTCTAGCCCACCCCCGAGCGCACGAATAGAAGAGAGCAATGTCGGCGAACGTCTACTTCTTCATCGCGGTAATCCCGTCGATTGTGCTCCACGAGGTGAGCCACGGCTACGTCGCCAACTTCTTCGGCGACCCCACGGCCAAGGAGAACCATCGACTGACGCTCAACCCGCTGCGCCACGTCGATCCCTTCGGCACGGTCATCCTGCCGATCCTCTTCCTCTACAGCGGCCTGCCGGCCTTCGGCTACGCCAAGCCCGTGCCGGTGAACGTGGCCCGGCTGCGCGACCCGCGGCGCCAGGCCCTCTACGTCTCGCTCGCCGGCCCGCTCGTGAACATCATCCTGTCGGGCGTGGGCTACGTGATGTGCGAGCTGTCCCTGCACGTGTTCCACAGCAGCGCCCTCCTGCAGCTCGGCTTCTCGCTCGGCATCGTGAACCTGATCCTCGCGGTGTTCAACCTGCTGCCGATCCCGCCGCTGGACGGCTCGGCCGTCATCGAGCGGTTCCTGCCGACCCACAAGCTCCCGGGGTACTACCGCTTCCGGGCCTACGCGTTCCCGCTCGTGTTCGCCTTCATCCTGATCATCTCGGTGTTCACCCACGTGAGGGCGACCGCGGTCAACGACCTCGAGAACTGGTGGATCGGGCTGCTCTTCTAGGTCAGTCCCATGGCCGCCGCGGCGCGCCGGTAGACGGGACCCGAGACCTCGGCGGCCTTGGCCGCCCCGTGCGCCACGATCGCCGCGAGGTGCGTCTCGTCGCGGCGCAGGTCGCGGTAGCGCGCGGCGATCGGGGCCAGCGAGGTCGCGATCAGCGTCGCGAGGTCGCCCTTGAGCTCGCCGTACTGGGTGTAGCGCAGCGCGACCCTCTCGGGGGTCTCGCCCGAGAGCGAGGCGAAGATCTCGAGCAGGTTCGAGACCCCGGGCTTGGCCTCCCAGTCCACGCGCACGTCGTTGTCAGTGTCGGTGACCGCGCGCTTGACCTTGCGCTCTATGTCGCCCGGCGTGTCCCAGAGGTAGATCGAGCCCATCGGCGACGAGACGGACTTGGACATCTTGCGCGTGGGCTCCTGGAGGTCCATCACGCGCGCCCCGGCCAGCGGCAGGACCGCCTCGGGCACCACGAAGGTCTCGCCGAAGCGGTGGTTGAAGCGCTCGGCGAGCTCGCGGGTGAGTTCGAGGTGCTGGCGCTGGTCGTCGCCCACGGGCACCTGGGCGGTCTCGTAGAGCAGGATGTCGCTGGCCATCAGGACCGGGTAGGTGAGCAGCCCCACGCGATACCCCTTCTGG
>DAIOGY010000125.1:0-4754 GCA_036745005.1 Acidimicrobiales bacterium
GGTGTGAGCTCATGCCGGGCATCGGGGACTCCTCGGCTTGGGCTGGGCTTAGTGTAGGTGGGCCACGCAGGCGGCCAGGACTCCGTTGACAAAGGAGCCCGATGCGTCGGTGGAGTACTCCTTGGCCAGCGAGACCGCTTCATCGAGCACGACCGCGACCGGCGGGGGCTCGGGCATCAACAGCTCACCGATTGCTAGGACCATGACCAAACGATCGATCAGCGCCAGGCGCTCGACGGACCAGTCGTGGGAGTTCTCGCCGATGAGCTCGAGGGCGCGCGGCTCGTGGGCCTCCGCGCTGCGCAGCAGCGTGACGGTGTAGTCGTCCGGCACGGTCGCCAGGCCGCCGACGATCTCGTCGACCGTGCGCTCCTTGATGCTGGCCTCGTAGAAGAGCTGAAGGGCGCGCTCCCGGGCGAGGTGCCGGGAATGGGACAGGTCGCTCATCTACGCCCGCGTGATGTACTCGCCGGTGCGCGTATCGACTTTGATGACCTCGCCCGGACCGATAAAGAGGGGAACCTGGACGACGAAGCCGGTCTGCAGGGTCGCGGGCTTGCGGGCGCCCGAGACGCGGTCGCCCTGCACGCCCGGCTCGGTGTCGGCCACGGTCAGCTCCACCGACGCCGGCAGCTCCACGCCGATGATCTCGTCATCGTGCAGGATCAGCATGACCTTGCCAGTCTCCTTGAGGAAGTTCGCGGCGTCGCCCAGGCTCTTGGATGACACCGGGACCTGCTCGAACGATGAGGAGTCCATGAACACGTAGTCGTCCCCGTCGCGGTAGAGGAACTGCGTGTCGCGCTTGTCGATGATGGCCTGGTCAAGCCGTTCGTCCGCCCGATAGGTGCGCTCGATCACCGCGCCGGTTCGGGCGTTGCGCAACTTGGTGCGAACGAAGGCACCGCCCTTGCCCGGCTTGACGTGTTGGAACTCGATGACCGTGAACAGGCCGTCGTCGACCTTCAAGGTGATGCCGTTCTTGATGTCCGAAGTTGAGATGGCGGCCATGAGCCAGCGTGCCTTTCGAGGTGTGAGCCTGGACCAGTCTAGGCAACCGACGCTGACGCCTACGGCGCGGCGCTGAGGCGGAGCACGGCCTCGACGGCGAGGTCGTAGCTCGTCGCGCCGAATCCCGCGATGGAACCGTCGACCACCCGCGCGAGCGTGCTGGTGTGGCGGAACGGCTCCCGCGCCGCGGGATTCGAGAGGTGGACCTCCACCTTCACGCCGTCGAAATCGTCCAGCGCGTCGCTCAACGCCCACGACGTGTGCGAGAGGGCCCCGGCGTTCACGACGATCGCGACGCACTCCCCGCGCGCGGCGTGCACCGCCTCGATGAGGTCGCCTTCGAAGTTGGACTGCACGTGGCGGACTTCGAACCCGGACCGGGACGCGGCGAGCGTGAATCGCTCGACGTGCTCGGCGAGGGTGGCCGAGCCGTAGATCTCTGGGCTGCGCAGCCCGAGCTCGTCGAGGTTCGGCCCTGACAACAGCAAGATCCTCTTGGTCATCTCTCTCCTTGGAACGACGCGAGCGTGCGGGCCACGACGGCGGGGTCGACGCCGGAGACGACGCCGAAGCCGGTCGGCCCGGCCAGCACGAAGGTCAAGTCATGGCGAGCCTTCTTGTCGTGGGACATCAAGGCGAGGACCTCGGCGAGGTCCGTGCCGGGCGGCACGGACCGCCGCAGGTCCAGCTCGTCGAGGACGTCGTCGTGCTCGTTCACGGTCGCTTCGCCCACGCGTCCCATGTCGCGGGCCAGCCGGGCCGCGAACGCCACGCCGATGGCGACGGCCTCGCCGTGGCGCAGTAGATCCGCGTCGCGCGAGTACCAGTGCGTCTCGAGCGCGTGGGCCAAGGTGTGCCCGTAGTTGAGCAATGCTCGACGGCCGGCCTCGAACTCGTCGGCGCCGACGAGCTGAGCCTTGAAGGTCACCGCGACCTCAATCATCCGCTCCAGTGTGGCTTCGGCGAGCTGCGTCGCGCCGAGACCCTCGAGCAGCCAGCACTTGGCCACCTCTCCGAGC
The DNA here is from genome assembly GCA_036745005.1 of Acidimicrobiales bacterium. Classification (GTDB taxonomy): domain Bacteria; phylum Actinomycetota; class Acidimicrobiia; order Acidimicrobiales; family RAAP-2; genus RAAP-2. The sequence continues at coordinate 2,031 of DAIOGY010000125.1, forward strand.
CCGGCGCGTCGCTCGCGTTCCGCCAGCGTGGCCAACGTGTCGGTGTCACAGAGGACCCCGAGCGGTTGGTGGAAGGCACCCATCAGGTTCTTGCCCGCGCGAAGGTTCACACCTGTCTTGCCACCGATGGCCGCGTCGACCTGGCCGACGACGGTCGTCGGCACGTGGACGACCGCCACGCCGCGCAGGTACACGGCGGCGGCGAAGCCGGCGACGTCCGTGGTCGCCCCGCCGCCCACGCCGACGACCACGTCATCGCGCGACAGGGCGTGCGACGCCAACTCCTCGACGAGGGCGGCGAGCGCTCCCGGATTCTTGGCGCCTTCGCCGTCGGGGATGAGGACGAGATGCTCATCGACTCCGGTCCTCACGTCAAACCAGGGCTGGGCGGCCACCGACGCCGTCGTCACGATCGCCGCCGCCCGGGCTCGAGGAGCGCGCGAGGCGATCAGCGTGGCGAGCTCGTGTCGCGTGCCCGCGCCCAGTGCCACCTCGTAGGAGCGCTCGCCCAGCTCGACGCGGACCTTCACGTCGTCACCTGCGACACGGCCGCCAGGACGCGGGCGGTCACGTCGTCGGGCGTTCCCGCGACGTCGACCCGGGAGCGGGCGACCTCGCGGTACCACGCCTCGCGTCCGCGCCGCAGTTCGCGCAGCGCCGTCGCCGGCTCGGCGCCCAGGAGCGGGCGCTCCACGTCATCGAGACGGCTCACGATGACGTCGTCGGCGCCGTCGAGCCAGATCGTCACCGCGGCGCGCAGCGCCTCGCGCGCCTCCGGGGTCGTGACCACTCCCCCGCCGGTCGCCACGACGGCGTCCGATTCCAGCGCGTCGCGCAGCGCAGCGAGCTCGCGCTCGCGGAACGCCGCCTCGCCCTCGTCGCGCAGGTAGGTGCCCGCGGGCCGCCCGACCTGAGCGGCGACCAGGTCATCGGTGTCGATCGCGCGGCACCGCCAGCGTCGTGCGACCTCGCGCGCCACGGTCGATTTGCCGACCCCGGGCAGCCCGACGAGCACCAGCCGGGCCACGACTACTCGGGGATCGACCGCGAGGCCGTCGATCCGAGGTTCGCGATGTACGCGTCGTGGTTGCGACGGAACTCCTCGAGCGTGTCGCCACCGAACTTGCGCATCGCCTCGTTGGCCAAGGTCAGGGCGACCATCGACTCGGCAACCACGCCCATCGCCGGCACCGCCGTCACGTCCGTGCGCTCCTTGAACGACACGGTCGGCTCGCCGGTCGCCAGGTCCACCGTCTCGAGGACCGGTCGGTTCAGCGTCGCCAGCGGCTTCATGGCGACGCGCACCACGATCGGCGCGCCCGACGAGACCCCGCCCTCGAGCCCTCCGGCGTGGTCACTGCGGCGTGCGAACCCGCCGCCGGCGCCGTGCGATGCGTCGAGCGCAATGGCGTCGTGGGCAACGCTGCCGCGCTGGGCGGCCTGGGCGAACCCCTCACCGATCTCGACCGCCTTGACCGCAGGGATGCTCATGAGGGCGCCGGCCAAGAGGCCGTCGAGCTTGCGGTCCCACTGGACGTAGCTGCCCAGTCCGACCGGGACGCCGTAGGCCACGACCTCGGCGATTCCACCGAGCGAGTCGCCCGCCTTGGCCGCAGCCTTGATCTCCGCCACCATCGCGGCCTCGCTGGCCGCGTCGAAGCACCGCACTTCGCTCGCGTCGACCACGTCGAGATCGCCCGGGCCGGGCCGTACGCCGTCGGGCACCGCCACGGTCCCGACGCGCACGACGTGGCTCACGACCGCGACCCCCAGGTATCCGAGCAGCTTCCGGGCGAGGGTCCCGGCGACCACGCGCGCCGCGGTCTCGCGGGCGCTAGCGCGCTCGAGCACGTCACGCGCGTCGTCGAAGGCGTACTTCTGCATGCCGACCAGGTCGGCGTGGCCCGGACGCGGCGCGGTCAGGCGCCGCGCGGGAGTGCCCGGGGCGGCCGCCATCTCGCGCTCCCACTTGGGCCACTCGGAATTGAGCACCTCCACCGACACCGGCGAGCCCAGGGTGCGACCGTGGCGCACGCCCCCGATGAGTCGTAGCTCGTCGCGCTCAAATCGCATCCGCGGACCTCGCCCGAAGCCGAGGCGCCGGCGCGCCAGCTGGTCGGCGATCTGGTCCGCGGTGATCGGCAGGCCCGCGGGAAGCCCCTCGACGATGACGCTGAGGGAGGGACCGTGGCTTTCGCCCGCGGTCAGGAAGCGCAGCATCGCCCAATCCTAGGGCGCGCGAATCTACGACTCGTTGGTGTAGAAGGGATTGACGCCCGACGCGTGGTCGGTCACGTCCACGACTGCCGTGAGCTCGTCGATCGCGTCTCGCAGCGACGTCTCGATGCCCTGCGACAGCGTCATGCGGCTCATCGCGCAACCCTGGCAGCCACCCGAGAGCTTGATGTAGGCGATCTTCTGCGCCTCATCGAGCGCGACCAGGTCGGCGCGACCCCCGTGGCTCGCGATCGCCGGGTTCACGTCCTCGTCGAGGACGCGCACGGCGCGCTGGCCGAGCGGCCCGTCCACGCCGAGGGCCAGGATCTCCTCGGGGATGCCGGGATTCAACTCCTCGGGGGTGGGCTGGTTGGGGTTCACGAGCACCAGGCCGCCGCCGCCTTGGGCGGCGAACTCCAACCGGCTGCCGCGAAGGCGCGCGACGCTCGCGACGGGCACGACGATGTCCACGCCGCCGTCGCGGCCAATGGCGGCACCTTCCGGCGC
>DAIOGY010000126.1:0-4687 GCA_036745005.1 Acidimicrobiales bacterium
GCCGCGATCGAGCAGCTGCGCGTGCTCGGCGCCCAGATCGGCGTCGAGGTCTTCTCCGAGCCCACCGACCCGGTCGAGGTGGCCCGCCGCGGCGTCGCCGAGGCCGCGCGCATCGGGCGCGACGTCGTCATCGTCGACACCGCGGGCCGCTTGAGCATCGACGACGCGCTGATGGACGAGGTCCGGGCGATCAGCGCGGCGACGAGCCCGCACTACACCTTCCTGGTCATCGACGCGGTCACCGGCCAGGACGCCGTCACGACCACGCGGCGCTTCCACGACGTGCTCGAGCTCTCCGGCGTCATCGCGACCAAGCTCGACTACGACGCGCGCGGGGGCGCCGTGCTGTCGGCGCGCGGGGTGGTGGGTCGACCGGTCGTGTTCGCCTCCACCGGCGAGCGCCTCGGCGACTTCGACCTGTTCCACCCCGACCGGATGGCGTCGCAGATCCTGGGGATGGGCGACGCCCTGAGCCTCATCGAGCGGGCCGAGCGGACCATGGACGCCGACGTCGTCGCCGAGTCGGCCGGGCGCATGATGAGCGGGACCTTCACGCTCGACGACTTCCTGAACCAGCTGAACCAGGTGCGCAAGATGGGGTCCCTGGGCGGCCTGATGCGACTGATGCCCGGCGTGACCAAGGAGATGCGCGCGGCGGCGGCGAACGTCGATGACGGCGAGCTCAATCGTGTCGAGGCGATCATCCGCTCGATGACGCCGCGCGAGCGCCGCGAGCCCGCGCTGCTCAACGCCTCGCGGCGCACGAGGGTCGCCCGCGGCTCGGGCACGACGGTGAGCGCGGTCAACCAGCTGATGAAGCAGTTCGCCGAGATGCGCAAGATGATGCGACAGGTCGCGGGCGGCGGGGGGCTCAACCTGCCGGCGGGGATGGGCCGCGCGCCGCTCGCGGCGCGCTCGAACGATGCGACGGTGCCAGCCGGCTTCGAGGCGCTGGCCGCGGGGATGCGCAGCGCGCCACCGCGCGTCGCGAAGGGCAAGAAGAAGAAGGGCGGAAGGGTCACCCCGCCCAAACAACGCTAGACTTTGACGCTCGGGCAAAGCCCGACCGATACCGTGACCGGTGTGAAGGGATAGTTCGTCGTGGCAGTGAAACTCCGTTTGGTCCGCATGGGCAAGAAGAAGCAGCCGACCTACCGCGTGGTGGCGGCCGAGAGCCGCCGCGCCCGCTCCGGTGCGTTCTTGGAGATCGTCGGCACCTACCAGCCTCGGGGCATCTCGTCGGCCGAGAACGAGACCGTCCTGTCGATCGACAACGATCGGGCCGTCTACTGGCTCTCGGAGGGTGCCCAGCCGACCGAGCGGGTCGCCAAGCTCCTCAAGACCAGCGGCGCGCTCGACGCGTTCGCGGCCGCCAAGGCGGCGCGGTGAGCGACCTCAACGACGAGTACGTCGCCGGCGACGTCAACACGCTCGACGAGGACGACACCCTCGACGCGCTCGACGATGATCGCGACGACGACGTCGACGATGGCGACGACGCGGGGACCGACCGCGCCGCCACCGCCACCGCGGTGCTCGAGTACATCGCGCGGTCCCTGGCCGACGAGCCCGACGCCGTCGAGCTCGAGGTCTCCGAACGCTCCGGCAAGGTCGTCTTCTCGCTGAGCGTCGGTCAAGGCGACATGGGACGGATCATCGGCCGTCGCGGCCGCACCGCCCAGGCCATCCGCGCCCTGGTGGGCGCCGCCGGCGCGCGCGACGGCGTGACGACCTCGGTCGACATCGTCGACTAGTCATGACCGCCGAGCGTCCCGCGCTCGAGGTCGGTCGTGTCGTGAAGTCCCACGGGCTGCGCGGCCAGGTCATCGTCGACCTGTGGACTGACCGCCACGAACGACTGGATCGGGGCAGCCAACTCGATAGCGTGCGCGGAGCGCTGGTCGTGAGCGCGTCCTCCGCGCACCAGGACCGCTTCATCGTCTCCTTCGAGGGCGTGAGCACGCGCGAGGCCGCCGACCGGCTGCACGGCGTGGTGCTGACGGCGCCACCGATCCCCGACGACCAGGTCATCTGGATCGATCAGCTCTTCGGCGCCGAGGTGTTCGACGTCGCGGGGGTGGCGCGCGGCACCGTCGTGGGCGTCGAGGCCAATCCGGCGAGCGACCTGCTGGTCCTCGACGGCGGCGCGCTGGTCCCCCTCGCCTTCGTGACCGTCGTCGAAGCCAACCGCCGCCTGGTGGTCGACGCGCCCGAGGGGCTCTTCGAGTGAGCCTGCGCGTCGACGTCCTGACGATCTTCCCCGACGTCGTGCGCGATTACGCGTCGACGTCGGTGCTCGGGCGCGCGGCGTCGCGCGACGTCTGGTCGCTGCGGGTGCTGGACCTGCGCGACGCGAGCGACGACGTGCACCGCAGCGTCGATGACGCCCCCTTCGGCGGGGGTCCGGGCATGGTGCTCTCGGTCGAGCCGATCGTGGCGACGGTGGACGCGACACCCGACCTGGCGCGACCGCTCATCGCGCTGACGCCCTCGGGACGGGCCTTCACCCAGGCCGAGGCGTCGCGCCTGGCCGGCGCCACCGAGTTCTCCCTGCTGTGCGGGCGCTACGAGGGGATCGACCAACGGGCCCTGGACCTGGTCGTCGACGACGAGCTGTCGGTGGGCGACTTCGTCCTGGCCGGCGGCGAACTCGCCGCGCTGTGCGTCATCGAGGCCGTGGTGCGCCTCGTGCCCGGCGCGCTGGGCAACGACGAGTCGAGCGTCGACGAGTCCTTTGGTGACGGCCTGCTGGAGTATCCGCAGTACACGCGCCCGGCGCAGTTCCGCGGCCTGGAGGTGCCCGAGGTCCTGCGCTCGGGCGACCACGCGCGCGTCGCGCGCTGGCGTCGCGCGCAGGCGCTGGCCCGCACGCTGGCGCGCCGCCCCGACCTGATCGAGCGTCGCGGCGGCCTCAGCGCCGAGGACGCGGCGCTGCTCGCGGAGTTCTCGCTGGAGGGTCCCACGCAAAAGGGCTAAACTGGTCTCTCCTTGGTGATCCGAAAGGGACCGCTCATGAACCCGACCGACCTCGTCGACCGCGACTCGCTGCGCGACGACATCCCCGCGTTCCGTCCCGGCGACACCCTCAAGGTCCACGTACGCGTCGTGGAGGGCACCCGCGAGCGCGTCCAGGTCTTCCAGGGCATCGTGATCCGCCGCCAGGGCAGCGGGGTCCAAGAGACCTTCACGGTGCGCAAGGTCAGCTTCGGCGTGGGCGTCGAGAGGACCTTCCCGGTCCACACGCCGACGATCGCCAAGATCGAGGTCGAGTCCTACGGTGACGTGCGTCGCGCCAAGCTGTACTACCTGCGCGACCTGCGCGGCAAGGCCGCCAAGATCAAGGAGCTGCGCGTCACCGAGCGCGCGTAGTTCGCGTGGGCGAAGAAGAGCTCGACGACTACGAGTCGACCCTGGAGCTGGCGCTGGTCCAGGAGTACAAGGCGGTCGCGGCGACGTTCGACTACGCCGTGGAGACCGACCGGCGCTTCTACCTGGCCAACGACGTGGCCGTCGAGGTGCGCTCGACCAACACCCCGACGCTGCTCGAGGTGACGCTGCACGACGCGTGGGTCTGGGACATGTACCGCACGGTGCGCTTCGTTCCGTCGGTGCGGATCCTCACCTTCCGCGACGTCAACATCGAGCGCCTGCCCAAAGAGGACCTCCAGCCCTAGGCCATGGAGCTGCACCGACTCGACGTGGCGTTGGACCGGCGCGACCGGATCGTCGACGTGGTCGCGCAGGTGTCGGGTCCGGTGGCACTCTCGTGCCCTGACGGGTCCTCGATCATGGTGGCCGCCTCGCTGCGCGATCGACTGACCCGGTCCCTCGGGGTGTGGGTTGAGGTGAGCGGCGACTACAGCGCCGCCCTGGTGGCGCGCGACGTCGGGACGCTGTCGTGGCTCATCGACCTCGACCACGTCGTCGTGGCGGGCGACCGCGCCGGCGATCAGGCCGACGTCGTTCGGGCCCTGCTCACCAACGACGAGGTCGACTTCGCCAACGCCGCGGGGACCCTGCGCGGTGCGTACAACCGCCCCGCGCCGCCGACTCCGGTGACCGTCTGGTCACTCGAGGGCGGGGCGCTGGTCCACGGCGCGGATCGCTTGGTGGCGCGCGCCGCGCGCGCGACCGACGCGGGTGAGCTCACGGGGTACTCGGATCGCCCCGCGTGAGCGAGCGGAAGCTCGCGCATCGGCGCCACACTGAGGTCGACGAGCTGGAACGCGGCGCGGCGGCGGCCAGTCGCCGGCGGTCTCGTGGTAGAGGCGACTTCCTTGACTGGTCGCGTACGCCGTGCCCGCCCCCGACGACGAGGGGGCACGAGGCCCCGCGCGTCGCGACGGCGATCGCGGGCCGGGCGCTCAGTCCGTCGGCTGCATCGAGATGTGGTCGGGTGTGATGTACACGCTGACGCGCACCTGGCCGGGTCGCCGGTCCCCGAAGCGCTCCACTCCGAGGTACTTCTTGGCCAGGCGGTCGATGGCGTCGTCGGCGCCCTCGGTGGTGAAGCGCGAGACCGTGCCGCGCACCGCGAGGCCGACCTCGGGGTCGTCGGGGTCGGTCATCGACAACGCGACCCGCGGGTCGTTGGCGAGGTGGCGGGCCTTGACCCGACCGAGCGCGGTGTTGATGAGGATCTCGTCGCCCTCCAGGTCGACCCACACCGGCGTGACGTAGGGCGCGC
>DAIOGY010000127.1:0-4668 GCA_036745005.1 Acidimicrobiales bacterium
TGCAGCTCATGGGCGGCATGGCGCTGCACTTCGGGTGGATCGCCGAGATGAAGACCGGCGAGGGCAAGACCCTGGTCTCGACGCTGCCCGTCTACCTCAACGCCCTGGCCGGCGACGGCGTGCACATCGTGACGGTGAACGACTACCTGGCCACGCGCGACTCGAACTGGATGGGCGCGGTGCACCGGTTCCTGGGTCTCAGCGTGGGCCGCGTCGGACCCGACCTGCCCGATTTCGACCAGAAGCAGGAGGCCTACAACGCCGACGTCACCTACGGCACCAACACCGAGTTCGGCTTCGACTACCTGCGCGACAACATGGCGCGGCGCCGCGAGCACATGGTCCAGCGCGGGCACCACTACGCCATCGTCGACGAGGTCGACTCGATCCTCATCGACGAGGCGCGCACGCCGCTGATCATCTCGGGACCGGCGTCGGACGTGACCAAGCTCTACTACCAGTTCGCCTCGATCGCGCGCACGCTGACGCGCGACGCGGACTACGAGGTCGACGAGGAGAAGAAGACGGTCGTGCCCACCGAGGCGGGCATCGAGAAGGTCGAGCGCCAGCTGGGGGTCGCCAACCTCTACGACGCCGTGGCCACCAACTACGTGCACCAGCTGGGCCAGGCGCTGCGGGCCAAGGAGCTCTTCCACCGCGACAAGGACTACTTGGTCGACGCCGGCGAGGTGAAGATCGTCGACGAGTTCACCGGGCGCACGCTGGACGGGCGCCGGTGGTCCGACGGCCTGCACCAGGCGGTCGAGGCCAAGGAGCGGGTGCGCATCCAAGAGGAGAACCACACCTGGGCCACGGTGACCCTGCAGAACTACTTCCGCCTCTACGAGAAGCTCGCCGGCATGACGGGCACGGCCGAGACCGAAGCCGCCGAGTTCGGCAACACCTACAAGCTCTCGGTGGTTCCGATTCCGACCAACCTGCCGTCGCGACGCGACGACGAGGGCGACCTGATCTACAAGACCGAGGCCGCCAAGTTCGCGGCGATCGTCGAGGACGTGGCCGAGCGCAGCGACCGTGGCCAACCCATCCTGCTGGGCACCGCCTCGGTGGAGAAGTCCGAGCTGCTCTCGCGCGAGCTGTCCAAGGCCGGCGTCACCCACGAGGTCCTCAACGCCAAGCAGCACTTCCGAGAGGCCGAGATCGTGGCCCAGGCCGGTCGCCTGCACGCCGTGACCGTGGCCACCAATATGGCCGGTCGTGGCGTGGACATCATCCTCGGGGGCAACTCCGAAGGATTGGCGCGCCGCGACGCCGCGGGCCACGGTTTTGAGCCGGGCACCGACGAGTTCGACGTCGCGTACCGCGAGGCGCTGGGCAAGCTGAGCGTGACGTGCGCCGGCGAGGCCGCCACGGTCATCGCGCTGGGCGGGCTCTACGTCCTGGGCACCGAGCGCCACGAGTCGCGGCGCATCGACAACCAGCTGCGGGGCCGCTCGGGCCGTCAGGGTGACCCCGGCGAGAGCCGGTTCTACCTCTCGCTCGAAGACGACCTCCTGCGCGTCTTCGCCACGGGTGCGGTGTCGTGGGTCATGGACCGCACGATGCCCGACGACCTGCCCATCGAGGCGAAGATGGTGAGTAAGGCGATCGAACGCGCCCAGAACACCGTCGAGGGCCGCAACGCCGAGATCCGAAAGGACGTCCTCAAGTACGACGAGGTCATGAACGAGCAGCGCAAGGTCATCTACGCGCGGCGCCAGCAGGTCATCGACGGCGAGGACATCCACGACGCCACTCTGGTGATGATCGAGGAGATACTCACCGACGTGGTCGTGACTCGCCTCGAGCACGAGTTCGCCGAGGAGTGGGACCTCAACGCGCTGCTCGTGGACCTCATGACGTACTACCCGACGCGGCTCAACCTCGAGACCCTCGACGCCTACGTCGACCGTGACGAGGTCGTCGCCCTCGTGGTCGACGACGCCGTCAGCCTCTACGAGGCGAAGTGCGAGGCCTACATCGGGGGGCTGGACACCGCCAAGGAGATCGAGCGCGACGTCATGCTCCAGATCCTCGACGAGCGTTGGCGCAACCACCTCTCGGACATGGACTACCTGCGCGACGGCATCTACCTGCGCCAGGTCGCCCAGCAGGACCCCCTCACCGCCTGGCAGCGCGAGGGCTACATGATGTTCGAGCACCTCCTCGAGGCCGTCGATCACGACTTCGTGCGCTACATCACCCACGTCGAGGCGGTCGTCGAGCCCGCCGACGCCGACGACGAGGGCCTGGAAGGAGCGCTGACCAACGCCGCGCAGATCGCCCCGGGCGGCACCGAGCTGCCCGCCCACGGGCAGCGCGCGCCCGCGGCGAAGCCCCTCCCCAAGCAGGGTGACAAGATCGGTCGCAATGAGCCCTGCTGGTGCGGGTCGGGACGCAAGTTCAAGCAGTGCCATGGCCGACCATAGGGCCGAGATCACCTTTCGCGACGCGGCCGCCACTCTCGAGGAGCTGGAGGCGCGCTGGGTCGCGGCGCGCGACTACCTGAGCGTCGATGATCGGCGGGCCCGGGTGGTCGAGCTCACCGCGCTGGCCGAGGACCCCCACCTGTGGGACGACCCGGACCGCGCCCGACGGGTCACCACCGAACTGGGCCGGCTCAGCGCGGACCTCGAGGACTTCGACGGCCTGCGCCGGCGCTTGGACGACTGCGGCGTGCTCGCCGAGTTCGCCCGCGAGGCGCTCGGCGCGGGCGACAGCGACCTCTCGCTGGTCGACGAGGTGGCCGCGAGCGTCGCCGAGGTCGACGCCGCGCTGACCGAGCTCGAGACGCGAAGCCTGCTCAACGGCCCCTACGACGAGAACGACGCGCTGGCCGAACTGCACGCCGGCGCCGGCGGCACCGACGCGCAGGACTGGACCGAGATGCTCCTGCGCATGTACCTGCGATGGGCCGAGCGGCGCGGCTTCGGCGTCGAGATCGACGAGGCCACCGAGGGCCAAGAGGCCGGGCTGTTGTCGGCGACGTTCATCGTGAAGGGACGGTTCGCCTATGGCTGGCTCTCGGCCGAGCGCGGCGTACACCGCCTCGTGCGCATGAGTCCCTTCGACTCGCAGGCGCGACGCCAGACGAGCTTCGCCAGCCTGGACGTGACGCCGCTGCTGGCCGACAACGCCGCCGAAGTCGAGATCGACGAGAAGGACGTGCGCGTCGACACGTTCCGGTCCTCGGGCGCGGGCGGCCAGCACGTCAACAAGACCGACTCGGCGATCCGCATCACGCACCTGCCGACGGGCATCGTGGTGAGCTGCCAGAACGAGCGCAGCCAGCACCAGAACCGCGCGCGCGCGATGCAGATCCTCGAAGCGAAGCTGGCGGAGCGCGCCCGAGCGGCGCGCCGCGCCGAGATGGACGCGCTGAGCGGCGACCGCGGCGACAACGCCTGGGGGTCCCAGATCCGCAGCTACGTGCAGGCGCCCTACCAGATGGTCAAGGACCACCGCACCGAGCACGAGACCGGCAACGTCGACGCGGTGCTCGACGGCGACCTCGACGCGTTCATGGAGGCCGAACTGCGCCGTCAGCGTCGGCGCGGATAAGAATTCACGATTCGCGATTTCCGCGCGTCTTTTGGTGTCCAGGAAGCGCCGGACGCGCAAAGTAGACTGGCACGAAGTGAGACTCGCGTGTCGCGCTTTGCAACCCGCTAGCCCGGAGGGGATGATCGCGTGATTCGTTTCGAGAACGTCTCCAAGACGTACAAGAACGGGACCTGCGCCCTCAAGGACATCAGCCTGGACATCGACAAGGGCGAGTTCGTCTTCCTGGTGGGCTCGTCGGGGTCGGGCAAGACGACCTTCCTTCGCCTGCTGTTGCGCGAGGAGACGCCCGACCAGGGCCGGATCCTCGAGGCCGGGCGCGACATCGGCGAGCTGTCCAAGTGGCGCGTGCCCTACCTGCGCCGCAACATCGGGTGCGTCTTCCAGGACTTCCGGCTGCTGCCCAACAAGACGGTCTTCGAGAACGTCGCCTTCGCCCTCGAGGTCATCGGGCGTCCGCGCTCGACGGTCGAGTCCCAGGTGCCCCAGATCCTCGAGCTCGTCGGCCTGGCCGACAAGCGCGACAACCTGCCCCACGAGCTCTCCGGCGGCGAGCAGCAGCGCGTCGCCATCGCGCGGGCCTTCGTCAACCGCCCGCTCATCCTGCTGGCCGACGAGCCCACCGGGAACCTCGACCCGGCCAACTCCGAGTCGATCATGGCGCTGCTCGAGCGCATCAACCGCACGGGCACGACCGTCGTCATGGCCACCCACGACAAGACGCTGGTGGACCGCATGCGCCGCCGGGTGGTCGAGCTCGACCGCGGCGAGATGATCCGCGACCAGCTGCGTGGCGTCTACGGCGTCGACGAGCCGGTCGGGAGCCTCTGATGCGCGTGTACTTCCGGTACGCCGTCAAGGAGACGCTGTCGAACCTCTGGCGCAACCGCATGATGACGATCGCCGCGGTCCTCACGGTGGCGGTCTCACTTTCTCTGGTGGGTTCGGCGCTCTTACTCAAACAGAGCGCCGCGCAGGCGTCGTCGCAGTGGCAACAGGGCACGCGCGTGACCGTGTGGATGCAGCCGTCGGCCTCCGCGGGCGAGATCGCCAACGTCCAGACCCAGCTAGACAGTCTGCCCATCGTGAAACAGTGCCAGTACCGCA
>DAIOGY010000128.1:0-1348 GCA_036745005.1 Acidimicrobiales bacterium
GCTTCTCCTGCGACGTCCGATCGATGGTCTTTGATGGAGCAGTGACCATGAGAGACGCACTCCTGTAAAAGCTCCATGCCGGACCAGGGCGTCCCCTTCACGTGACAGGGACTTCGACACTGAGCACCAGGTCCTGCACTGCTTTGAAGGCACCGGGAGGCTTGTTGCGACCCGGTCGGGACCGGATCGCTTGATGCGAAAGGACCCGACGGGGACTCACCCCACCAGGACCGGCATCGCGAAGGGCGCGGTTGGCGGCAGGTACGCGAGCACCTTGACCAGCTCCGACGGGGCGCCCGAGCTGGCCCCCGTCAGCGCCACGATGTAGCCGAAGATCATCGGCAGACTGAGCGGGAACGCCAGCGTCTGGACCTGGTCTTGACGCTCGGCCATCGAGCCGGCCGCGGCGTAGACCCAGCAGTAGAACGCGTAGCCCACGACCAGCCACACGATGGTGCTGGCGAGCACGAGGGGGGCCGTGCCGTGGAAGAGGTTCGAACCGACCCCCTTCGAGAGACTGAGGGCGAACACGACGATCAGCGTCGCCTGGGCGAAGGCGACCAGTCCGATTCCCGCCACCTTGCCCGAGAGCAGCTGGATCGGACGTAGTGCGGAGAGGAGGACCTCGATGACCCGGCTCGACTTCTCCTCCATGACGCCGATCAGGATCCACGTGTTGTACTGCGAGAGCATCACGAAGATGAGGATCACGCCGGTCAGGGCGACCGAGTTGACGTGGCTCGCACGGGATGGCTTGGCGGGCTGAAGGCTCGCGACGGGCAGTGCCTTGGAGATCTCGAGGGTGTGCACCTGCGCGGCCGTCAGGTGGGCGTCTTGGAAGGCCACCACGTAGCTGAGGTTCTGCGCGACGGCCTGGATGAACGACGCGTTGGTCGACGAGTCGCTCGGGGAGATTGCGGTGTTGACCTCGAGCGTTCTGCCGTCGATGACCACCAGGTCGAGGAGCCCCGCGCGCAGGTCGGTGGCCGCCTGCGTCGAGGTCGCCACGGTGCGGAAGTGGACGGTCGTTGCGTTGCTCGTGGCCGAGCTCTCGACGGCCGACCGGGCGCCCGCGGACAGGTTCCCGACCACGCCGACGCGCTCGGGAGTCGTCTTGCCGCTGTTCAGGGTGGGGATCACGATCGCCGCGGCGACGACCGCCAGGATGATCGCGGTGCCGACCAGGAAGATCCGGCTCCGGAACCGTTCGCGCATCTCGCGGGCCGCGACGAGCCCGACGCCGCCGTGCACTGGTCCCCAGTTCGTGTGGTCGCGCGCCGCGGGAGTCCGGCGTCGACGACGCCAGAGCCAGATGCGCAGCGTCACGGCGGCGATCAGGCCGAGCCAG
>DAIOGY010000128.1:1358-4662 GCA_036745005.1 Acidimicrobiales bacterium
ATCACGAGGAGGGTGGGCTTCATCCCAGCGCCTCGCGGAAAACCTCGGAGAGCCGGCGCCGGGCGAACACGAACTCGGTGAGTCGGCCCGCCAAGGTGGCGGCACGTAGCACCGCGTCGCTGTCGACTCCTGCATCGAGCACCAGGCGGGCCTCGCCGCCGCCCACCTCCGAGATCGTGACGCCGGGAAGGTTGCGAGCCCATTGCGCGTCGCGGTCACCGTCGACGCGCACCACCAATCGGCGAGGCCCGCTGGTCGCCAGGTCGTCCACGCGTCCCGACACGACCAGGCGGCCGTGGTCGATGATGGTGACGGACTCGCAGAGGTCCTCAACCTGATCGAGCTGGTGACTCGACAGCAGAACGCAGCAGCCTGCGCGAGCCTGCTCGACCAGCACCTCGCTGATGGCGTCGATTCCCGCTGGATCCAGTCCCGCCAACGGCTCGTCGAGCAGGAGCATCTCGGGGTGGTGCGCCAGCGCGGCCGCCAGCTGCACCCGCTGCTGGTTGCCGTGGCTCAGAGTCTCCACCTTGCTGCGGACCCGGTCGGCCAGGCCCAGGCGTTCCAGCCACGACGCCGCCTCGCGATACCCGTCGTGCGGGCTCATCCCGTGCAGCCGCGCGAGGTATTCGACCTGCTCGCCGACGAGCATCCCGGGATAGAGACCGCGCTCTTCGGGCATGTACCCGAATCGGCGGCGCTGCGCGTCCCCGATCGGCGCGCCGTTCCACGTCACGACGCCGGCGTCCAGATCGGTGAGCCCGAAGACGGCTCGCATGGTCGTGGTCTTGCCCGCCCCGTTAGGTCCCAGGAAGCCGATCACCTGTCCGCTGGGAACCGTGAAGGACAGGTGATCCAGCGCCGTCACCGTCCCGAAGCGCCGGGTGAGACCCTCGAGCTCCAGCTGTCCGGACACGTCTTCAGCGTAGGTGGCGTCGCCGGCCCGACCAATGCGCGCGACGCGGACGATCAGCGGCGCCCACTCTCGGCGACGAGCCGATTTAGGGTGGCTTCATGCGACTGAGCACACTGATACTGCCGTGCGGCCGGTGGGCGACGATGGGTCCGAAATGGCGCCGCGCGGAGGAACTGGGCTTCCACGCGGCGTACACCTACGACCACCTCGCGTGGGGTCGTCTCGAAGATGGTCCGTGGTTCGGTGCGGTGCCGACACTCGCCGGCGCCGCGCTCGCGACCTCGACCATGCGTCTGGGCACGATGGTGACGTCGCCCAACTTCCGCCACCCCGTCCCGCTCGCCAAGGACCTCATGACCATCGACGACTTCAGCGCGGGTCGACTCAGCATCGGCGTGGGGTCGGGCGGCGTGGGCCGCGACTCGCTCGTGCTCGGCAACCCTCCCTGGAGTGCGCGCGAGCGTGCCGATCGCTTCGAGGAGTTCGTCGAGCTGCTCGACCTGCTCCTTCGCCACGCCGACACCAGCTTCGCTGGCGAGTACTACGCGGCCCACGAGGCCCGGATGCTGCCCGGAACCATCCAGTCGCCGCGGCCTCCGATCTACGTCGCGGCCGACGGCGCGCGCGGCATGGACCTCGCCGCGCGCATGGGCGACGGGTGGATCACCCTGGGACGGTCGTTCCGAGAGGACGTGAACATGCCCGAGGTGGTCGCCGAGCAACTGGCTCAGCTGAGCGACGCCCTCGACCGCCACGGCGTCGACGACGCCTCCTTCACGCGGGTCCTGCTCTTGGGGTTCGGCGACCCGCCGCCGTTTGCGTCCGCCGGAGTCTTGCCGTCGCTCATCGAGCAGTACGGCGAGATGGGCATCGACGAGATCGTCGTGCACTGGCCCATCGCCGGCACGCCCTTCGCCGCCGACGCCGATCTCTTCGAAGAGGCGGTGCTCGCCGCCCTCGAACTCTGTGGCACGGCGCCGCCGCCCTGACGACGCCGGCGCCGGCCGTGCGGAAGGACGGGACTCGGGCTAGAGGGTGAAGCCCCCACCCGGCAGCGGCTCGTCATCGTTGGGCGTGTCACTGGGCGTCTCGTAGGGAGTCTTGTCCACGGGGCTCGCCGCAGTCAGCGGACCGTTGTCGGCCTCGTACGCGGACAACTCTCCGGTGAGCCGCTCGATCTCCGACTTCGTGGCGTCCGTGCCCCTGCCCGTGTGCTCGGCGAAGACGGCCGCACCGAGCTCGTGTAACAGTCCGTCGGCGCGACGACGCGCCTGGGCGTCCGCCAACTTCGCCTGGCCGGCCTTCCCGGCCTCTTGCGCCTTCTGGGCGATCTGACCCGCCTGCGACTTCACCTTGTCAAAGAGCGCCATGCTCCCTCCTTCTCCTAGATCCGGCCAAGCAGCCCGTCGCGAAGCGGGTTGGACGAGCGATCGTCCTGCTTCTCTTCACCTTCGTACTCGCGGTGCAGCGTCGACTGCAGCAGGACCGGGCCGTCACCCGTGAGGGTGACGAGATTGATCCCCTGGCCGCCGAAGACAGCGCTCATCACGGTCTGGGCGTTGAGCGCGCCGATGCGCTCGACCCCGAACGCGACCGAGTCCGCGAAGGCGACGACCGCGCCCCCGTGCACTTGGATCTTGCCCCCGTACGCGGCGGGGTTCAGCTCCACCAGGCTGCCGCCCCCGCCCACGATGAGCGTGCCCTCGCCCGTGAAGTGCTCGAAGATCAGTCCCTCCTTCGAGCGGCGCCCGAGGCTGAGCCCGGTGAAGTCGATGTCGTAGGCGACGCTGGACTCGGCGCAGATGAACGCCCGGCTCTCGGCGCGCCAGCCCGACGTTCCGTCGAGCTCGATCACGCGCATCTGGCCCGGCAGCTCTCCGGCGAGTGCGACCAGCCCCGACCCGCCCGAGGGCGAGAACCACTGGAAGGCGAGGCTCTGACCGGCCAGGGCCCGCTTTCCCACCTCGGTCGCCGTGGAGAGGGCCGCCTTCAAGAAGCTGCCGCTGCCCGCCTTGGACTGCTGATGCGCGGTGTCCGCCTTGCCGCCGGGCGTCGTCAGGCGGGTCTCGATCGAGACGTTCGTGGTCTTCCAGCGGAATTTCATCGCGTCGGCGTACAGCGTCTGGCCGCTGTCGAGCTGACAGGTGACTGTCTGGGCGATCTCTCCGGTCACCTTGCAGGCAATGGTCATGTGCCACCTCACTGATGAAGCGGGGACCCGACCGGCCGACCGCGCACGCAGCGCGATCGTACAACCGAACGGCGAGCACCGGCAACCGGAGCGAGGTACCCTCGCGCCGCGACGAACGACCAGGAGCAGCGGGCACCGCAGGCGTCGCGACGGCCCGGGCTCGAGGGCGCGCCACGATCCAGCGACGGAACTGGCGC
>DAIOGY010000129.1:0-4646 GCA_036745005.1 Acidimicrobiales bacterium
GGCGGCGCCACCCACCTCCCGGCCGGCGCCCTCCGAGCCGGTGAGCGTGACGCCGGCCACCCGCGGGTCCGCGATGATCCTCTCGGCCGCGTCGTGGCCGACGAACAGGGTCGTGAATACGCCCGCCGGGAACCCCGCCCGGGTGAAGAGGTCCTCAAGGTACTTCGCCGATCCGGGCACGTTGCTCGCGTGCTTGAGCAGTGCCACGTTGCCGGCCATCAGGCTCGGCGCGGCGAAGCGCACGACCTGCCAGAGCGGGTAGTTCCACGGCATGACCGCGAAGATCGGCCCGAGCGACTCGAAGCGCACGCCGCTGCGCGACGCGGTCGTCGTGATCGCCTCGGGGGCCAGGATCGCCGCGGCGTGCTGGGCGTAGTAGCGCATCGTCATCGCGCACTTGGCGGCCTCGCCCTTGGCCGCGGCGAAGGTCTTGCCCATCTCGCTGGTCAGCAGCTCGCCGACGACCGGCAGCTCGCCCTCGAGCAGCTCCGCGGCGCTCACCATGAGCTGGGCGCGCTCGTCGATCGGCGTCGCCGACCAGGTGAGGTAGGTCGCGGCGGCCCGGGCCAGGGCCTCTTCGACCTGCGCGGGCGAGTGGGCGGGGAACTGCGCGATGACGCGTTCGGTGGTGGGGTTGATCGAGGTAAAGGTCATGTGCCTAGTCTGCCAGCAATGGCGACGGCGTCGACGGGGTGACGGCGAGCTCGACCCACACGCGGCGCTGGAACAGACGCACCGCGCCGAGCACCGCGAGCAGCGCGCCCGCGCCCACGACGGACACGACGCGCACGCCGTAGGTCCGCGCGAACGCCGCCTGCACCAGGGCGCCCAGCGGGTAGGCCAGGGAGAGCGAGAGCGTGTACAGCGACAGGATGCGCGCACGCTCGCTCACCGGCGCGTGGAGCTGCACCGAGGTGTTGAGCCCGGTAAGGATGCCCACGTAGGCGCCGCCGAGCACGACCAGCGCCGCCATGGCGAGGCCCAGGTCGGGCGCGAGGCCGTAGAGTGCCTCGGCGAGGGCCGCCGTGACGAGCGAAGCGGAGAGCACGTAGATCCGTGAGGTGCGTCGCGCCACCCCCGGCAGCGTCAGGGCCCCCACGACCGCGCCGACTCCCTGGGCCGTGACCAGCCACGACGTGCCGACCTTGCCGGCGTGCAGCACCTGGATGGCCATCGACGGCACCAGGGCGATGAAGGGTGAGACGGTGAGGGCGACCACGGCGATGCCCATGATCGGGTAGCGACAGCCCCTCACCCGCCACGCCATGCGGGCCCCGTGGACCAGGTCGCGAAAGGGTTGCACCGGCGAGGTCACCGTCGGCCGGTTCGGCGTGCGCACGAAGGCGAACATCGCGACCACGAAGACGAAGGACGCCGCGTTGAGCGCGAAGCACACGCCGACTGAGCCGACGGTGAGCGCGACGCTCGCCAGGAGGGGCCCGATGATCCGACCCATGTTGAACTGCGCCGAGGACAGCGAGACCGCGGCGAGCACCTCGTCGCGTTCGACCAGGTCGGGCAGCAACGACTGCCACGCGGCCCACGACGAGGAGCTGGCCAGGCCCTCGACGACCGCGAGCACGACGATCAGGCGCGGCGAGAGGTGGCCGGTCAGGGTCAGGGTCGCCAGCGCGCTCGCGGTGCCCGCCATGATGAGGTTGTTGGCCTGGATCCAACGTTGGCGATTCCAGCGGTCCGCGACGAATCCGCCCAGCGGCGCCCCGATGATGCTCGGCGTCCACGCGGCCACGGTCAGGATCCCGAGCCAGAGCGCGTTGTGCGTCGTCTCGGTGAGGTAGATGCCCAGGGCCACCGTCTGCATCCACGTCCCGATCGACGAGACGAATGACGAGGTGAGCGCGAAGGCGAAGCTCCGGTGGCGCAGCGGGGCAAAGGAAGCCGAGGCCATCACGGCCACGCTAACGCTGGGCGCTAGGCGTCCCCCTCGGGGCGGCGCCGGCGGCGCGGGCGCAGCGCGAACCACCAGATCGACAGCATCGACGCCAGGGCGCCGGCGAAGCCCAGCGTCGCGATCGCGCCGTGTCCTCGAGCCCGCTCCCGCACGCGACCATCGTAACGAACGAGGCGCCCGGGGCCGATGGCCCCGGGCGCCTCGTTAGGGGGATTAGGCGCCGACGGTGGCGGGTACCTTGGCGGACGCTTCGACCGCGAACTCCAGGACGATCTTGTTGCCGACGACCAGGCTGCCGTTCTCGAGGGTGCCCTCGAAGTTGACGCCGAAGTCGCGACGGTCGATCTCGCCGCGGGCCTCGAAGCCCGAGACGGTCACGCCAGGGGTCATGCTCGGACCGGCGCCGAGGAACTCCAGATCGAAGGTGACCGGCTTGGTCACGCCCTTGACCGTGACGTCCGCGAACAGCTCGTAGCGGTCGTTGCCCTTGGCGGTGATCTTCGTCGAGCGAAGGGTCAGCGTCGGGTACGTCTCGACCTCGAGGAAGTCGGCGCTCTGGAGGTGTCCGTCACGCATCTGGTTGTCGGTGGTGATGGAGGTCGCCTGCACGATCGCCTCGACCGACGAGGACTCGGGCGTCTCCCCGATCGTCACGGTCCCGGCGAAGTCGGTGAAGCGGCCACGGACCTTGGACGCCACGAGGTGGCGGGCGACGAAGCCAACGGTGGAGTGGGTGGGGTCAACGTCGTAGACGCCGGGAGCTGGGAGGTTGCTCATGGTTTCTCCTTAACAAGGGCACTTTCTGTGCTGGTCCTAGTATACTTGCATATGCAATAACTTGTCAAGCAGAAATTAAAAAGTGAATAAAATGTGTTACTCTGAGCCCGTGAGTGTGTCCGCCGCCGCCTGCCCCTCTGGGGATGAGAAGGTCCTGCTCTTCGGGCTGCTCCTCGAGACCAACGCCCGTTTGTCGCGGCGCCTCGGGCTCGAGTTGGAGTCCGGGTGCGAGCTGCCGCTCCCCTGGTTCGAGGTCCTGCTCCAGCTGCGCCGGGCGCCCGAGGGCCGTCTCAAGATGACCCAGGTGGCCGACGCCATCGTCCATTCGACCGGCGGCACGACGCGACTCGTGGACCGCCTGGAAGAGTCCGGCCTCGTGGCGAGACGCTCGTGCCCCTCGGATCGCCGCGCCATCCACGTCGAGATCACCCCCGAGGGCAACGCGCGGCTCGACGACGCCCTCAACGTGCACCTGCGCTACCTCGACCACGCTCTGGCGGGTCGCCTCGACGAGGCCGAGCGCGCGACCCTGACGTCGCTGCTGACCAAGCTGAACGCGACCGACTAGGCCCGCGTCACCCAGGCCCGCGCGACGCGCCCGTCGTCGAACTCGAGGGCCGCTCCCTCGCCCTCGCCCTCGCCCACGCGCACGTCGAGCGCTAGGACCTCGCCGGCCAGCATCGTGAAGCCGTCGGCGAGGTCATCGACTCCCACCAGGTTCAGGACGATCCGGTCGGACACGTCGAAACCGGAGTTCTTGCGCAGCTCTTGGATCTGGCGCACGAGGTCGCGCAGGTATCCACGCCGACGTAGGTCGTCGGTGATGGTGAGGTCGAGCGCCACGACCTCGCCCCCGTCGCGCGACACCGCGAAGCCCTCCTGGCCCCGCACGCGCAGGTCGAGGTCGTCCGCGCCGAGCTCGAACGTGCCGGTCGAGAGTGTGACCGCCACGGTTCCACCCGCCTCGATCGTGGCGGCCACCGACGCCGGGTCCAGGGCGCCGAGGGCCGCGCGCAGCTCCTTGACCGCCTCGCCCAGGCGCGGCCCGACCGAGCGGAAGTTCGGCACGATCTCAAAGGACAGTACGGCGCCCAAGTCCGTGGCGTACTCCAGCTCGTCGACGTTGAGCTCGTCCTCCACGACGCCGGCCGGCGGCGCGGGGGCGTCGGCGGGCAGGAACACGAGCGCCCGCCCGAGCGGCTGACGGACCTTCACGCCGGCCTCGGCGCGCGCCGCGCGGCCGAGCGACGTCAGTCGCCGCGCCACCGACATCGACGCCTCGAGCACCTCGTCGCGGCGCTCCGGTCCCCCGGCCGGCCAATCGGCCAGGTGCACCGACGCCGACTCGTCCACGTCGAAGAGCTCGCGATAGAGCCGGTCGGCGACGAAGGGGCAGAACGGCGCGAGCAGGAGCGTGACCCTCTGGAGCACCTCGAGCAGCGTCGCCTGGGCGGCCAGGGAGTCCGAGGGGGGCAGGTCGGGATCGGTGCGCCAGAAGCGGCGCCGGCTGCGCCGCACGTACCAGTTGGACAGGTCGTCGACCAGGCCGGCGAACGCGTCCGTGCCGCCGAGGGGCTCGTAGCCGTCGAGCGCGACGGTCACCGCGCCGGTCACCGCCTCCAGTCGCGACAGGATCCATCGGTCGAGCTCGGGTCGCTGCGCGGGCGCGGGGATCGCGGGGTCGTGCGGGTCGAACGAGTTCAGGGCCGCGAAGGTCGTGAAGAAGCTGAACGTGTTCCACAGCGTGGCCAGGGTCTCACGCAGCGACGCGTCGATCGCGCCGAGGCTGGCCCGCGTCGACGTCCACGGCGAGCCCTGCGAGAACATCCACCACCGCAGCGCGTCGGCGCCGCGGGTGTCGAGGATGGTCCACGGGTCGATCACGTTGCCGACCGACTTGCTCATCTTGCGGCCGAACTCGTCGACGATGTGGCCCAGGCACAGCACGTGCTCGTAC
>DAIOGY010000130.1:0-4614 GCA_036745005.1 Acidimicrobiales bacterium
TCGTCGAGCACCGCGACGACGTCGCCCGCCAGGTGCAGCAGGTTGTAGGCGCCGGCCTCGACCGGCTTGTCGGAGAGTCCGAAGCCGCGCAGGTCCGGCGTGATCGTCCGAAAGCCCGCCGCACTGAGCGCCGCGACCTGGTGGCGCCACAGGTTCCCGGTGTCGGGGAATCCGTGCAGCAGCACGACCGGGCGACCCTCGCCCGCGACCTCGTAGTGGATCTCGACACCGTCATTGGCCGTACGCATCGCCGCTCCTCACCGCCGCGAGTCCGTCGCGACTCGCCTCAGACTACGGCGCCCGGGTCGCCGCGACGCAGTTCGACGTGACGAGCGAGCAGCGAGAAAAACTCTTCCTCAATACCGTGCGCGCGGCCACCCAATTCGTCCTCGACGCGGCGAAGGCGGGTGGCGTTCCTCGCGGATCGGCGAGCTCCGCGGTGGTGTCACGTGGTGCGACGCCGGAGTCTCGGGTGCCCTCACTATACGGCCCGGCGCTGAATGAACGAGGGCGCACCCCGCCCCTCGCTCAACCACGTTGAACCCTTGCGGCAGGTCCTCCCTCGCCCTCGACCGCGTCACCGCAGAGCAGCCGACCCGCCTACAGGTCGGGCAGACCGAAGTCCAGCGCGGGGATGTCCGTGCCGCCGTCGACCTCCAGGACCTTGCCGGTCAGGAAGGCGCCCGCCGGAGAGGCCAGGTAGAGCACGGCCGCGGCGATCTCAACGGGATCGGCGATGCGGTGCAGCGGGGTCAGGTCCTCGATCATCGCCGTGAGCTCGGGACTGGAGGTGACGATCTCCAGGGCCGACGTCGCCGTCGACCCCGCGGCGATGGCGTTCACGCGGATCCGCGGCGCGAGGTCCTTGCTGATGAGTCGGGTGTAGTGCGACAGGGCGGCCTTGGTGGCGCCGTACGCGGAGTACCCGCGCCCGGCGACGCGGCCCATCACCGACGAGACGTTGATGATCGAGCCACCGCCGTGCTCGAGCATCAGCGGGACGGCCGCCAGATTGAGGGCGTGCGCCGTCGCCACGTTGAAGTGGAACGCCTCCTCGAGGTACTCCGGCGTCGTGTCCAAGAAGGGCAGGGGGATCGTGCCGCCCACGTTGTTCACCACGACGTCGAGCCGTCCGAACTCGGCACGGGCGACGTCGGCCAGCCCGCGGACCGCGACGAGGTCCATCAGGTCGGCCGACACCGTGACCGCGCGACGGCCGACGGCCTCGACGGCCTCGGCGACGCCGTCGAGGTCGCTCTGGGTCCGCGAGGCGATGACGACGTCAGCGCCGCACTCGGCGAGCGCACGGGCGCTGGCGGCCCCGATCCCGCGGCCGGCCCCGGTGACCACGGCGACCTTGTCGGTCATCGAGAAGAGGTCGAGGATCATGGTGGGCCTTTCGGTTCGCGTCCCCGGAGACTAGGGGATGCGTCACGTCGCCGCGCCGGGCGGTCCTCGTAGGCTCGTCGCGTGCATCCGTTGCTCGTCGTGATCGGCACCGCGAGCCTCGCCGGCGCCGGAGCCCTCGTCGCGTCGTGGATCACCCGCGACTACTCCTGGGTCGATCGGGCGTGGTCGATCCTGCCCGTGGTCTACGTCGGCGAGTTCGCCGGCTTCGCGCACCTGCGCGATCCGCGCCTCGACGTCATGGCGCTCGTCGTCCTGGTGTGGGGAGCGCGCCTGACGTTCAACCTCGCGCGCAAGGGCGGCTACCGCGGCGTCGAGGACTACCGCTGGGCGGTCCTGCGCTCGCGCATGTCGCCCTGGCGCTACCAGCTGTTCAACCTCTTCTTCATCGTGATCTACCAGAACGCGATCCTGGTGGTCATCACGCTGCCGGCCTGGACCGCGTACCAGCACCGATCCGGCTCCTTCGGGGCGCTCGACGCGCTCCTGGCGATCGCGTTCCTCGCCGGCACCCTCGGCGAGGCCGTCGCCGACGAGCAGCAGTGGCGGTTCCAGTCGGCGAAGGCGGATCGGGTGGCGCGCGGCGAGTCGCCCGAGCCACGGTTCTTGCGCGACGGGCTGTTTCGCTACTCGCGCCACCCCGCCTACTTCTTCGATGTCGCGCAGTGGTGGCTGATCTTCCTGATGGGCGCCGCGGCGGCGGGTTCGATCGGTCAGTGGACCGTGATCGGCGCGGTCCTCTTGACGTTGCTCTTCGTCGGGTCGACCCGCTTCACCGAGGAGATCACGCTCGCGAGGTACCCCGAGTACGCCGAGTACCAGGCGAGCACGTCGGCGGTCGTCCCCTGGCCGCGCCGGCGCCGAACGAGCGCCGCCCCGACGCTCGGGTGACGACCGCTCGGATCCCGCCCGAAGCCGAACAGCGGGTTTGCCCGTAGGGTTCTTCGGCAGTGTCCGATGATGCGAAGATCGACGACGCGCCCCTGAGGCGCAATCGGAACTTCCGACTCTTGTGGGTCGGCCAGCTGCTGTCGGACACCGGCTCGAGCGCCGCGTTCCTCGCGTACCCGCTGCTCATCCTCGCCCTCACCCACTCCGCCGTCATCGCCGGCGTGGTGGGCAGCGCGGGCGCCGTCACCCAGATCGTCCTGCGCCTGCCCGCCGGCGCGCTCACCGACCGATGGGATCGTCGCCGGACGCTGATCATCTGTGAGAGCGCGCGCACCGTCGTGCTCGCCGCGCTGGCCGTGCTCGTGGTCACCCATCACATCGTCTGGCCGGTCGTCCTGATCGTCGCCATCATCGACGACGCGGGCAGCGTCATCTTCAGTCCCGCGTCGACGGCCGCCCTGCCGGTCATCGTGCCCAGCGCCCAGCTCGAGGCGGCGTGGGCGTCGACCGAAGCGCGCACCTACGCCGCGAGCCTCGCCGGACCCGCCCTCGGCGGGACCCTCTTCTCCGTCGCCCGGGCGCTGCCGTTCATCGGTGACGCCGTGTCCTACGGCGTGTCGGTCGGCACCGTGAGCCTGATCCGGGGCGACTTCCAGTCGAGCAGCGACGCCGAGCGCAAACCCCTGCGCCACGAGGTCGCCGAGGGTCTGCGTTACGTGTGGCGCTCGGCCCTGCTGCGCGCGGTCGCGATCCAGGCACCCCTGATCAACTTCGCCTTCACCGGCGCCTTCTTCACCCTGACCTTGGCGCTGCGTCGCCACGGCACGTCGCCCGCGGTCATCGGCGGGCTCCAGGCGGCGATCGCCGCCGGCGGCCTCGTCGGGGCCCTCGTGGCCACCAGGGCCAGCACGCGCTTCACGCTCTCCAGCCTCGTGATCGGCATCACCGCGTTCGGCACTGGCGCCTTCGCCATCGCGGCCCTGATCATCCCGTCGCCGCTCGTCGCGCTCCCCCTCGCCCTGACGGTCGTCGCGGCCCCCACCGCCAACGCCTCCCTCTTCGCGACGATGCTGCGCGCGACGCCGAGCGAGCTGGTCGGCCGGGTGTCCTCGACCGTCTTGATGGCGGCCCAGGGGCTCGCCGCCTTCGCCCCGCTCACCGCTGGGCTCCTGGTCGCACACGTCTCCCCGCACTGGGCGATGGGGGTCTTCGGGGTCTCCCTGGCGGCCGCCGCCGTGCTCGCGATCGTCCTGCCCGGCATTCGCCACGCCGAGTCCGAGGTCGCCTCGGACGTCGATCCGCAGGGCGCGGCGACTGCCTAGCGTCGCCGCCGTCGTGGCGTGCGGGTCACGCCAGCGACAAGAAGCCCGACGTGATGCACATCCCGCACGCGCTGATGATGAACAGGCCCGCGCAGATCGCGACGACGACCACGGTCGTGCCACGGCGGCGTGCGCCCGCCGTGGGGGCGGGCATGTACCAGACGGGCAGCGGCGCGGCGAAGGAGCCCGGCGCTCCGCGCCACGCCACGGCGTCCGGGTCGAGGGGGGCGTCGGGATCGGCCGCCAGGGCGAGGGCGGTCAGCTCCTCGTCGCTCACCACGCCCACGAGGGGCGCGCCGTCAGGCTCGTTCATCCGAGCCCCCGGGTCGCTGCGGCGCGGCGCCCGGCGATGGCGCGGGGGCGGCGTCGGCCGCGCGCTCTTCGTTGAGCCACCCCGCGGCGTTCCTCGCGGCCCACCTCTCGTCCACGGTGCCGGTGAACATCGACGCGAGGGAGCCGGGGTGCGTCAGCGCCATGTAGATGTGACCCACCACCACCGCGAACACCACGAAGGCGAACACGTCGTGGGTGAACGTCGCACCCTCGCGCCAGGACACCGGGAAGAAGCGGAACCACTGGAGGATGTACCCGGTCGCGAACAGGACCACGATCGCGGCGCCCACGAAGATGATGTTGGCCTTCTGGCCCGGGTTGAACTTGTCCGCGTCGAGCGGGGTGCGCCCCAGCGTCCGGAACCACCGCACCTCGCGGCGGGTCCAGACGGTGGCCCGGCGCAGGTCCGCCCTCATGCGGCGCCCCCAGGGTCCCGCCAGCGACACCAGGATCGGCACGGGCAGGAAGACCCCAGTCCACAGGTGGATCATCTGGATCGTGTGGCGCTCGAAGACCACGCCGAAGAACGATCCGAAGTACAGGGGGATCGCGGTGAAGATCAGGACGCCGAAGGCCAGGGCGTTGACCCAGTGGGCGGTGCGCTGGACGGCGTCGAAGCGCACCAGCGTCATCACCGGAGACGGCCGGGCCGGCGCGGCGG
>DAIOGY010000131.1:0-4596 GCA_036745005.1 Acidimicrobiales bacterium
CATCTCGTCGTGGGCCGCTTCGAAGGTGACGCGCAGGTGCTCGCCGGGGTCCGCCTCGAGGCCCTCGAACAGCTCGACGTACATCTCGGCGACCCGCCGCGGCGTGCCCACGAGCCCGTCGCGCGCGGGGTCCTCGCCGATCGCCTCGAGCAGGTCGCGCACGGCCGCTTGGACCCGCACCTGGTCGACCATCAGGTCGCCCCGGTGTACGTGTAGATGCCGTCGAGGTTGCGGTAGCGCTCGTTGACGTCGAGGCCGTAGCCGACCACGAAGACGGACCCGATGGTGAATCCCACGTACTTCAGCTCCTGGACGACGCGCTGCTCGCCGGCCTTGAGCAGGAGCGCGCACACCTCGAGGCTGCGCGGGTGGCGCGCGCCCAGGTACTGGCGCAGGTAGTTCAGCGTGAGCCCCGAGTCCACCACGTCCTCGACGATCAGCACGTCGCGACCGGCCAGGTCGACGTCGAGGTCCTTGACGATGCGCACGACCCCGCTGGTCTTGGTCGCCGCCCCGTAGCTCGACACCGCCATGAAGTCGACCTCCACCGGCAGCTCGATAGCCCGCATCAGGTCCGACACGAAGTTGACCGCGCCCTTCAAGACGCACACCAGCAGCGGCGGGTGGCCGGCGTAGTCGCGGGTGATCTGGGCGCCCAGCTCGCCCACCCGACGGTGCACGTCGTGCGCCGAGACGACCACCGGGCCGAGGTCGTGGGCGGCCCAGCGCGCGGCGTCGTCCTCGGCCCCGTCGCTGTCCATTGCCGCTCAGCGTAGTGGAGCTATTCGAGGCGCAGCCGTTGACCACGCCGCGCGAAACGGCGCCCGCCGCTGAGCTCGGTCGCCACGGCGTCGCCGCAGACCACGGCGATCGCGCGCGCCACCTCGTCGGCGCTCGGCGCGTGCTCGCCGTCGCCGCGGTCCTCTGCGCGCAGGCACTCGTGCAGCCATCGGCGAAGCCGTGCCCGGGGCCACTCGCGCAGGATCCGACAGTCGGCCTCGACGAGGGTCGGTGCGTCGTGGAGGCTGAGCTGATCGAGCCAGCGACGCTCCTCGTCCATCAGCGCCGCCTGTCGCGCCAGCACCGGCACGACGTCGCGGCGAGCCACGTCGCACAGCAGAGGCATCACCTCGAGGCGGATCCGGTTGCGCGTGAACGCGCGCGACTCGTTGGTCTCGTCCACCAGGGCCGTGAACCGCGAGCGCGCCACGAGGCCGTGCAGCGCCGCGCGTCGCACGTCACGCAGCGGCTTCGTCGGGTCATCGACCATCGGCGACAGCCCGTCGACCCCCGCGCCGCGGATCATGTTGATCAGCACGGTCTCGGCGAGGTCGTCCATCGTGTGCCCGGTCATCGTGCCGGGCGGCAGCGCGTGCCGACGCGCGGCGCGGGCCCGGGCCTCGAAGTTCGCTCCCGGCTCGACCGTGACGTCGTGGAGCACGAAGGCGACGCCGCTCGCGGCGCAGACGTCGGCCACGGCGAGGGCGTCCGCTGCGCTGGTCGGCCGCGCGTGGTGGTCGACGTGGTGCACCGTGATCGCGAGCCGCGCCCCGATCGCCAGCAGGAGCAGCCCGAGCGAGTCGGGACCGCCCGAGACGGCCAGGTGGACCGCCGTCCCCACCGCGGGGAAGTGACACGCCCCCAGCAACGACCCGTCGTCGTCGATCACACGAGTAGGTTACGCACGCCTCGTCGAGTGCGCCTCGCGTTCCAGACCCGTGCGGCGAGGAAGAGCACCGCGCCCCCCGTGCCCACGAAGAAGCCGATCGGCAGGTTGAAGGTGTACGAGCAGGCGATCGAGACCCACACGGTCACCAGCGCGAGCGCGATCGAGAGCGCGAAGGACCGTCCGGGCCGCGTCGACACCAGGCGTGCCGCGGCCGGGGGTCCGACCATGAGCGCGAAGGTGAGCAGCGCGCCGACGACGGGGACGGTGAGCGCCGTCGACAGGGCCAGCGCGACCATGAAGACCGTCTCGATCACCGCGACACGCACGCCGCGCACCTCGGCCATCGCCGGGGCGACCGACGAGAACAGCATCGGGCGGAACAGCATCGCCACCGTGGCGAGGCAGAGGACGCCGAGTATCACCACCGGCACGATCTCGCTGGTGCTCACCCCGAGGATCTCGCCGAAGAGCAGCGAGGTCATCCCGGCCTCGTACTGCGTGCTCAACGTCAAGAAGGCGGCCCCCAGCGCCAGCATCAGGACGAGGGACAGCGCGGTCGCGACGTCGTTGCGCACGTGGCGGCTGCTCGCGCCGATGCCGAGCGCGGCCGCCAGGGCGAAGGTGACGAGACCGATCAGCGGATTGACGCCCACCAGGTTGGCGCCGGCGGCGCCCGCGAACGCGCCGTTGGGGATGGCGTGCGCCGCGAAGGAGGCTCCCCGCAGCACCACGAAGAAGCCGAGCGCCCCCGCGAGCGTCGCGACGACCGAGCCGCTGATCCACGCGTTGGTCATGAAGCTCGAGAACACGGTCAGGACACCGTGGGCCGCGGGGGCTCGACTCGGCCAGGCTCGCCGGGGCGCTGGCGCAGTCGCTGGGCCACGCTGGCGGCGACGAACTCGAGCACGACGATCACGACCACGAAGAAGCTCACCGGCAGGCCCCGATGCGACGCGAACCAGTAGAAGCTGTCGTAGGCGAGCACCACGCCGGACAACGCCGCGGCGACGCCGGCGGCGGCGGCGAGCACGAAGGCGCCGCCCAGGCGGTTCACGATCTTGAGGGCGCTGGCCGGCGGCCCGATCAGCAACGCCGTCGACAGGATCGAGCCGATGATGATCGACGAGAGCCCCACCGAGACGGCGAGGACCGCCACGAAGGCGAAGCCGACCGCGCGAACCCGGATCGCCCGAGCGGCGGCGAGCTCGGCACTGAGCGAGCTCAACAGCAGCGGCCGGGCGATGCTGGCGACGATCAACAAGACGGCCCCGCTGAGCACCGCGACCACGGGCAGCGTCGACGGCGACACCGTGAAGATCGAACCAAAGAGGATCAGTTGCGTGGTGCCGGTCGTGGCGCTGGTCGACGTCGACAGGTACAAGAAGAGCGCCGAGAGACCGAAGGCCGCGCCGAGCACCACTCCCGTCGCGACGTCGCGGCCCCGGACCCGCTCGACGCCGACGCCCTCCATCACGCCCGCACCCAGGACCCCGCCCCCGAGGAAACCCAGGAGCGGCGCCACGCCGGCGAGGACGGCCCCCGCGCCTCCCGCGGTCGCGACGTCGGTCAGCGCATGGCCGGCGAAGGTCTGGCCGCGCAACACCGTGAAGACGCCCACCACCGATGAGACCAGCGCGACGATGGCCCCCACGGCGAGCGCGGTGCGCACCGAGGAGTTCGCCCACAGACCCGGCTCGAAGATCCAGTGCACGGACCGGCTACTCCACCACGATCGGAGGGTGATCGGCCAAGGTCGACGGGACGTCCTCACTGGGGTCGGTGACGACCAGGACGCGACCGTGGACCCGCAGCACCTCGACGTGGTGCCCGTAGAGGGCGCTCAGCACCTCCGGACGTATCACCTCGTCGGTGGTCCCGCTGGCCACGTGGCCGTTGGCCACGTACACGATGCGGTCCATCACGGGCAGCAGGGGATTCATCTCGTGCGACGAGAGCAGGACCGCCACCCGTTGGCGCGACACGATGCGATGCAGGAGGCGAATGATCTCCTGCGCGCTGCCCGGGTCAAGGTTGGCCAGCGGCTCGTCGAGCAAGATGAGCTCGGGCTGGCTCACGAGGGCGTGGGCGATGAGCACGCGCTGTTGCTCTCCCCCCGACAACGAGCCGACCTTGCGATCGGCGAACCCCTGCGCCTCCACCGCCTCCAGCATCTCCTCGACGGCGTCGTTGGTGTCGCGCGATCGACGGGCCACGCCGAAGCGGTGTCCGTCGAGTCCCAGCGCCACCAGGTCGCGCGCGCGCACCGGCATATCGGGGTCGAGGAGGACCTTCTGGGGCACGTAGCCGATCGACCGACGCGAGCGCCCGAGCGGCTGGCCGTGAAACAGGACCCGTCCGTGCGCCGGCGCCAGCAATCCCAGGATCACCCGGATCAGCGTGGTCTTGCCGGTGCCGTTCGAGCCGATCAGGCCGGTGAACTCGCCGTGCTCGACCCCGAAGCTCGCGTCGCGCACGATGGTGCGCCCGTCGACGGCGACATCGAGGTTCTCGACGCGCAGCAGCGTCGACTCGTCCCAGCGATCGTCGGCGTGACTCACAGCAGCGTCTTCGTCGACGTCCCCGACTTCAGGGCCCGGGTCATTGCGGAGATCTCGGCGAGCATCCACGATTGGAAGTCGTAGCCCGGCGCCGGCATCGTCTCGTAGACCGCGACGACCGGCACCCGGGACTGTGCCGCGAGCGCGCGCAGCGCGACGGTGACGGTGCTGGAGACCTGCGCGTTGTACAGGAGCATCCTCACGCGATGATGGGTGAAGAGCCCCTGCTGAAAGGAGATGTCCTCGGGGGAGGGGTCGACCCCATTCATGATGTCGGCCTGGAACCGGAACGGTGTCATGTTGTCCAGGCCCAGGGCCCCCACGAGATAGTCCGCCACCGGCTCGGTAGTGGCGACCTTGGCGCCGGCG
>DAIOGY010000132.1:0-4585 GCA_036745005.1 Acidimicrobiales bacterium
AGTCGGCCATGTTGTAGCCGCAGAACGGCAGCATGGCGAAGGGGTCGCGGCGCAGCTTGCCGACCTCGCCGGTGGCCGCCGCGGTCGTCTCGGACGAGACGATCGACCCCAGGAAGACCCCGTGGTCCCAGTTCCTCGCCTGGAAGACAAGCGGCACGACCGAGCCGCGCCGTCCCCCGAAGAGGATGGCGTCGATGGGCACCCCGGTGGGGTCCTCCCACTCCGGGGCGATCGCCGGGTCCTGGGCCGCCGGCGCGGTGAAGCGCGAGTTGGGGTGCGCGGCCGGCGTGCCGAGATCGGGCGACCAGGGCTGTCCGCGCCAGTCGGTGAGTCCCTCGGGCGGCTCACCCAGACCCTCCCACCACACGTCCCCGTCGGCGGTGAGCGCGGTGTTGGTGAAGATCGTGTTGGACTCGATCGACAGCATGGCGTTCGGGTTGGTCACCATGTTCGTGCCCGGCACCACGCCGAAGAAGCCGGCCTCCGGATTGATCGCGTAGAGCCGCCCGTCGTGACCGGGCTTCATCCAGCAGATGTCGTCGCCGATGGTCTCGACCTTCCAGCCGGGCAGCGTGGGGATCATCATGGCCAGATTGGTCTTGCCGCAGGCGCTGGGGAAGGCGCCCGTCACGTACCGCGACTCGCCGGCCGGGTTGGTCAGCTTCAAGATGAGCATGTGCTCGGCGAACCACCCCTCGTCGCGCGCCAGGACCGACGCGATGCGCAACGCGAAGCACTTCTTGCCGAGCAGGGCGTTGCCGCCGTAGCCCGAGCCGTACGACGTGATCTCGTGGGTCTCGGGGAAGTGCACGATGTACTTGCGGTCGGGGTCGCAGGGCCAGGCCGCGTCGGCCTGGCCCGGCGCCAGGGGCATGCCCACCGAGTGCAGGCAGGGCACGAAGGTCCCGTCGGCGCCCAGCACCTCGAGGGCGCCGGCGCCCATGCGCGTCATGATCCGCATCGAGACCGCGACGTAGGGCGAGTCGGTGATCTCGACGCCGATGTGGCTGATGTGCGAGCCGAGCGGACCCATGGAGAAGGGCACGACGTACATGGTCCGGCCCTTCATCGCGCCGGTGAAGAGCCCCTTCAGCGTCGCGCGCATCTCGGTCGGGTCGCACCAGTTGTTGGTCGGTCCGGCGTCGATCTCGCGCTCCGAGCAGATGAACGTGCGGTCCTCGACGCGCGCCACGTCACCGGGGTCCGACGCCGCGTAGTAGCTGTGGGGACGCTTGGCGTCGCTCAATCGGGTGAAGGTGCCGTTGGCCACGAGCAGCGCGCACAGCTCCTCGTACTCCTGGGCTGATCCGTCGCACCAGTGGATACGATCGGGTGTCGTGAGCCGCGCCACCTCCTCCACCCATTTCACGAGCTTGATGTTCTTGGTGGGGTACGTCACGTCGCGTCCCTTCTGTGCGCACGCGTCGCCCGGTCACGACACGTAGTCATGTCTTCGTCCAACGACCCACCCGCCCCCTCCCGGGAGCCCTACCGAAGCGAAGATGACATCTTGGAGCGTATCGCCGCCATCGTGGGGCGGCGAACGACGCCCGCTGACGAGGTCCACGTCGGCGACGACGCGGCCGTCCTCGGATCGGTGCCGGGCGAGACCCTGCTCAGCACGGACGCCGCGGTCTGGGGCGTGCACCTCGACTCGACGCTGTTCCCCTTAGAGGACCTCGGGTTCAAGGCGGTGGCCGCGGCGGTCTCGGACCTCGCCGCGATGGGCGGGCGGCCCCGTGCCGCCGTGGTGGCGGTGGCGGCGCCTCCGGGCACCGATCTCGAGGAGCTGCACCGGGGCATCGCCGACGCCGCGGCGATGACCAACTGCCCGGTGGTCGGCGGCGACCTCACCCGCGCGCGCGACGTCGTCGTCGTGGTGACCGTGCTGGGGGAGTGCCCCAGCCGAGGGGCGGTGCTGCGCCGCGGCGCGCGCGCCGGCGACGAGCTGTTGGTGACCGGGCCGCTCGGACGCGCCGCGGCGGGCCTGCGGCGCCGACGCGAGGGCGCCGCGCTAGATGACGAGCTCGTCGTCGCGCACCGTCGTCCGTGGCCCCGGATCGACGAGGGCGTGGCGGCACGCAGCGCGGGGGCGCACGCGATGATGGACCTCAGTGACGGCCTGGCGCTGGACCTGCACCGCCTGGCCGACGCCAGCCGGGTCGGCTTCGAGCTCGACGTGGTGCCCGTGGACGACGCGGCTACCCTCGATGAGGCGCTGTGCGGCGGCGAGGACTACGAGCTGGTGATCGCGACGAGCGACGCGGCCCGGCTGCGCATGATCTTCATCGACCGGCACTTGCGCGACCCGATCACGATCGGGCGCGTCGTCGCGGATGCCGCGACGCGCACCTACCAGGGATCGGCGCTAGAGCGACGCGGCTGGCAGCACCAGTTCTGATCAGGCGCCGGCGGTGCGCCGGGCGGGCTTGGTCACCTTGCCCGAGCGCAGGCACCCCGTGCAGACGTACAGGCGGCGCGGGGTGCCGCCCACCAGCGCGCGAACGTGCTGGATGTTCGGGTTCCAACGGCGCTTGGTGCGCCGGTGCGAGAACGAGACGTTCATGCCGAATCCCGGCCGCTTGCCGCACAGATCGCAGACTGCTGCCATGGTCGAAAAGCTCCTTTGGGTCCGACGGCGCCTCGTGTGGCCATCGGCTGAAACCGAACGACCATTGTAGCATCGCTATCGATGACCTCACTGAAGACGCTGTCGGCGTCCGACCTTCGGGCCGTGGTCTCAACGTACGCCAAGCTCCTGCGCAGCCACAAGGAGGTCATCAACCGGCTCAACGTCTACCCGGTGCCCGACGGGGACACCGGCACCAACATGACCCTGACCGTCGAGTCGGTCGTCGAGGCGCTCGAGCCGCTCGGGTCGACGGCGACCTTGGCCGAGGTGGGCCAGGCCATCGCCCACGGCTCGCTCATGGGGGCTCGCGGCAACTCCGGGGTGATCCTCAGCCAACTGCTGCGCGGACTGGTCGAGGGGTGGCGCGCCGAAGGCGGCGTCGAACCGGACCAGCTCGCCACCTCCCTGGCTCACGCCGACGACCTGGCCCGCCACGCCGTGGTGCGCCCGGTCGAGGGCACCATCCTGTCGGTCGCGCGCGCCGCCGCCGAGGGCGCCAAGGAGGGCGTGGCCCACCTCACGACGCTGGTGCGCCGAGCCCGGGACCGGGCTCGCGAGGCCCTGGCGCGCACGCCGGATCAACTGCCGGTCCTCAAGCAGGCCGGCGTCGTCGACTCGGGCGGGACCGGACTGCTGCTGCTGCTCGACGCGCTCTGTCACGTCGTGGCCGGCGACCCCCTGCCCATCGCGCCGTCGGCGGACTCGATCGACGTGCACGTGTCGGCCGAGGCGCCCGGTCACGAGGACACCTCGGCGCTGCGCTACGAAGTGATGTACCTGCTCGAGGCCGAGGACGCCCCGGTGCAGGCCTTCCGCGAGGTCTGGACCGGCCTCGGCGACTCGATCGTGATCGTGGGCGGCGACGGGCTCTACAACTGCCACATCCACACCGACGACGTCGGCGCGGCCATCGAGGCGGCCCTGGACGCCGGACGGCTGCGCAACATCAAGGTGACCGACCTCAACGATCAGGTCCTCGAGGAGCGCTGGGTGCGCGAGGCCGCCGGGGCGGGCGCCGATGAGACCGTCGAGCCCGCGCCGACGACCGCGGTGGTCGCGGTGGTCGTGGGCGATGGTGTCGGGCGCATCTTCCGCTCGCTCGGGGTGCGCACGCTGGTCAAGGGCGGCCAGTCGATGAACCCGTCGACCTCGGACCTCGTCGACGCGGTGCGCGCCACCGGATCGGCCGAGGTGGTGATCTTGCCCAACAACAAGAACATCCGCCCGGTGGCCGAGCAGGTGGCTGACGTGGTCGACCAGCACGTCACCGTCGTGCCGACCAACTCGATCGTCGAGGGCTTCGCGGCGCTGCTCGCGTACGACCCGGACGCGACGGCCGACCAGAACGCGACGGCGATGCGCGAGTCGGCCCAGCGCGTCGTGGCCGGCGAGGTCACCCAGGCGGTGCGCGACTCGTCGACCGACGTCGGGGACGTTCACGTCGGCGACTGGATCGGGCTGTCGTCGCACGGCGTCGCGTCGGTGGCGGACTCGATTGCGCTGGCCAGCAACCGGCTGCTGGCGACCATGGTGAAGCCCGAGCACGAACTGGTCACGATCATCGAAGGTGACGGGGCGACCCACGCCAACACCCGGCGGATCACCGACTACCTCGCCGAGAACTTCCCGCAGCTGACCGCCGAGGTCCATCACGGCGGCCAGCCCCTCTACCCCTACTACTTCGGCATCGAGTGACCGGCGCGGCGACGCGGCGACTGCGCCAACTCGACGCGATCCCCGTCGACCAGCTGCGCCACGTGGGCGAGAAGCGCGCCGCGGCGCTGGCCGCGATGGAGATCCGCACGGTCTTCGACCTGCTGACCACGTATCCGCGCCGCTACCTGGACCGCACGCGCCGCGTCGACCTGAGCGACCTGACGGTGGGAGAGGAGGCGGCGGTCTTCGGCGAGGTCACCCGGGTGGCCGCGCGGCGCACCCGCCAGGGACGCGCGA
>DAIOGY010000133.1:0-4579 GCA_036745005.1 Acidimicrobiales bacterium
CCATCGAGGGCACCAACGCCGAGGTGATGATGGGCCAGTGGGAGTTCCAGGTCGGGGTGCTGGGCGCGGTGGAGATCGGCGACCAGCTGTGGACGGCGCGCTGGCTCCTCGAGCGCATCGCCGAGGAGTTCGACGTCGAGGTGAGCTTCGACGCCAAGCCGGTCAAGGGCGACTGGAACGGCGCGGGCGCGCACACCAACTTCTCGACCAAGCAGATGCGCGCCGACGGCGGCTACGACGCGATCGTCGCGGGCTGTGAGGCGCTCAAGACCAAGGTGAAGGACCACATCGCCAACTACGGCGCCGGCATCGAGGAGCGCCTCACCGGCGCGCACGAGACCGCCCACTGGTCGAAGTTCACCTACGGCGTGTCCAACCGGGGCGCCTCGGTGCGCATCCCCGGCGCGGTGGCCCGCGAGCGCAAGGGCTACCTGGAGGACCGTCGGCCCAACGCCAACATGGACCCCTACGTGGTGTCGCGCTTGATGGTCGAGACGATCTGCGGGGCCGCGGCCGTGCCCGCCGCCACGAAGAAGGTGGCGGCGAAGCGGGTGGCCTCGTCGATGACCGCGAAGAAGGCCCCCGTCCGCGCCAAGCTGCGCTAGCCCGAGCCCAGCGGGCCCGGGCCCGGGCCCGCTGGGCTCGGGCCGAGAGGTGCGAGAATGGTCACCATGCAGTCCCAGGCCCAGTACGTCCTTCGCACCGTCGAAGAGCGCGGCGTGCGCTTCGTCCAGCTCTGGTTCACCGACGTGCTCGGGCGCCACAAGGCCTTCCACGTCACCCCGGCCGAGCTGGAGGACGCGCTCGATCAGGGCATGACCTTTGACGGCAGCGCCATCGACGGCTTCAGCCGCGTCCAGGAGTCCGACGTGCTGGCCCGGCCCGACCTGACCACCTTCCAGCTGCTGCCCTGGTACCACGAGGCCGGCGTGGCGCGGGTCTTCTGCGACATCACCAACATTGACGGCAGCCCCTTCGAGGGCTGCCCGCGCCAGCAGCTGCGCCGCGTGCTCGAGGGCGCGCGCGAGCAGGGCTACACCTTCTTCTGCGCGCCGGAGATCGAGTACTTCTACTTCGAGGACCTCGACGCGGCCCGCGGCCCGCGGCCCCTCGATCGCGGGAGCTACTTCGACCTGCTGCCCGACGACACCGGCAGCCAGCTGCGCCGGCGCACGGTGCTGGTCTTAGAGGAGATGGGCATCGGCGTCGAGCACGCCCAGCACGAGGACGCCCCGGGCCAGCACGAGATCGACCTGCGCTACACCGACGCGCTCACCATGGCCGACACCGTCATGACCGTGCGCTACGTGGTCAAGGAGCTCGCGCGCCAGGCCGGCGTCGCGGCGAGCTTCATGCCCAAGCCCCTCGACGGCGTCCAGGGGTCGGGGATGCACACCCACCTGTCGCTGTGGCGCGACGAGCGCAACGCCTTCATCGGCGAGGGCCCCTACGGGCTCAGCCCGGTGGCCGCGTCCTTCATCGCGGGACTGGTCCACCACGCGTGCGAGATCACGGCCGTCACCAACCAGTGGGTGAACTCCTACAAGCGGCTCATCCCGGGACTCGAGGCCCCGGTCGACGCGCAGTGGGCGCGCCACGACGACGCCGCGCTGGTGCGCATCCCGTCGGTCAAGCCCGGGCGCGTGGATTCCACGCGCGTGGAGTACCGCTCACCGGACCCCGCGGCCAACCCCTACTTGGCCTTCGCGGTGATCCTGGCCGCGGGGATGCGCGGCGTGGCCGGCGGCTACGAGCTGCCCGCCGAGGGCGCGCGCGTCGCCGGCCTGCCCCAGTCCCTCGCCCAGGCCCTCGACCTCATGGAGGGATCGGACCTGCTGCACGAGACGCTGGGCGAGCACCAGGTCGAGTGGTTCCTGCGCAACAAGCGCGCCGAGTGGGACGCCTACCGAGGCCAGGTCTCCGCCTTCGAGCTGACGCGCTACCTGCCACTGCTGTGATCGACGTCGTTCTCTGCGTGCCCTCCTGCGAGGGGCCGGTGCGCAAGGCCTTCGAGGTCACGGGCGTCACGCCGGCGGTGGCCGAATCGGGCCGGCTCAACGAGGTCGCCGCGCTCGAGCCCGCCGACGGCTTCGCCGGCGCGATCATCAACGCCAGCGCCGTGCCCTTCACCGAGGCCATGAACCTGTGCCGCCAGCTGCGCGCGCGCGAGCGCGGGGTCGGGCCGATCATCCTGCTCGTCGACCACTACCAGCTCGACGACCTGTCCTTTCGCGAGGACCTCTTCGACGACTTCGTGGTCGGGCCCTTCGACGTGAGCGAGATCGCCACGCGGCTGCGCCACCGGCTGCGCCGGGCCGGCAACGAGAGCGTGGCGCCGCGCGTCGAGCACGGCGGGCTGTCGATGAACCTCGAGACCTACCAGGCCGCGATCCACGGCCGGGTCATGGACCTGACCTACATGGAGTACGAGCTGCTGCGGTTCCTCGCCACCAACCCGCACCGAGTCTTCACGCGCGAGACCCTGCTGAGCCGGGTGTGGGGCTACGAGTACTACGGAGGGGCGCGCACGGTCGACGTGCACGTGCGCCGGCTGCGCGCGAAGCTCG
The DNA here is from genome assembly GCA_036745005.1 of Acidimicrobiales bacterium. Classification (GTDB taxonomy): domain Bacteria; phylum Actinomycetota; class Acidimicrobiia; order Acidimicrobiales; family RAAP-2; genus RAAP-2. Next base: position 2,568 of record DAIOGY010000133.1, read on the forward strand.
GCGAGGAGAACGCCCACCTGATCCAGACGGTGCGTTCGGTGGGCTACAAGTTCGGCGTCGAGACCGAGCGTTCGATCGACTAGCTCTCGGGCGCGTAGGCCCAGAGCTCCACCTCGGCCCGGGCGCCCAGGGGCAGCTGGGCGACCGCCACGGCGGATCGGGTGGGTCGCGGCGCGCTGAACTCGTCGGCCCAGACCTCGTTGCACGCGACGAAGTCGCCCATGTCGACGAGGAAGAGGGTGGCCTTGACGACCTGGTCGAAGGTCGCTCCGGCGTCGGCGAACACCTCGCGCGCGTTGGCCAGGGCCTGGCGCAGCTGATCGGCCGCCGTCCCCTCGACGAGCGTCGGGGTCCCCGAGTTCGACACCACGCCCAGCTGGCCCGAGATGACGACGAGGTCGCCGGCGCGCCGCCAGTGCGAGTAGGGGCCGACCGGCTCTTTCACGCGATCAGCTGAACGAGTTGCCGCAGCCGCAGGTGCGCGAGGCGTTGGGGTTGGTGATGTGGAATCCGGCGCCCTGCAGGCTGTCGGTGTACTCGAGGGTCGATCCGGTGAGCAGCTCGGCGCTCTGGGGGTCGACGACGACTTTCACGCCGGCGAACTCGCGGACGACGTCGTCGTCGGCGACCTCGGAGTCGAAGTACATGTCGTAGTTGAAGCCCGAGCAGCCGCCCGGCTTGACCGCGACGCGCAGGGCCAGGGCCTCGTCGGCATCTTCCGCGGCGATGAGCTCGGCGACCTTGGCGGCGGCGCCGTCGCTCAACGTGATCGGGTCGACGGCCTGGGTACGACCGCGGATCGTGATCGTGTCCGACATGTTCACCCTCCTGGTTCTCCCCCATCGTAGCGGCCACCACCTGGAATGAACACCTCGCCGGAGGGCCCGGTAGCGTCACCTCATGGGCCCCGACGAGCAGTTGCGCGAGCGTCTCGGCCACGTGCTGGACCCCGAGCTGGGCACGTCCATCGTCGAACTGGGGATGGTGGGCGAGGTGATGGTCCACCCCAACGGCCGGGCCCGCGTCGCCGTGGCCCTCACCACGGCGGCCTGCCCCCTGCGCGCCCAGATCGAGCGCGACGTGCGCGAGGCCGCCCTCTCGCTCGACGCGGTGACGAGCGTCGAGGTCGTCGTGGCGGTGATGGACGCGCCGGCGCGTCGCGAGCTCATGCGCCGGGCGCGCACGGCCGCTCAGCGACGCGCCCCGGACACCTCGATCCCGCCCCAGGTGCCCGTGCTGATGATCGCCTCGGGCAAGGGCGGCGTGGGCAAGTCGTCGGTGGCCGCCAACCTCGCCGCGGCGCTCGCGCTGAGCGGGCGCAGCGTCGGCGTGCTCGACGCGGACGTCTGGGGGTTCTCGCTCTCCCGGCTGCTCGGCGTGCACGGCGACGTCGAGGCGCGCGCCGGAAAGATGATCCCGCGCGAGCGCGCCCTCGGCGAGGGGCGGGTGCAGCTGCTGTCGATGGGACTGCTCGCCGAAGCCGACGAGGCGCTGCTCTGGCGCGGACTGATCGTCCAGAAGGCGGTCGCCCAGTTCATCGAGGACGCCGACTGGTCCGGCGTCGACTACTTCATCGTGGACACGCCACCGGGCACCGGCGACGTCGCGATGACCCTCGCGCGGCTCCTGCCCCAGATGGGCCAGTTGGTGATCACGACCCCCGCGCCGGCCGCCCAGCAGGTCGCCGCGCGCGCCGCGGACTTCGCGCGCAAGTCGAACATCCGCGTGCTCGGCGTGATCGAGAACATGAGCGCCCTGGTCTGCGCCTGCGGGGCGCGCCACGCGCTCTTCGGCGAGGGCGGGGGTCGGCGCCTGGCCGACGACTTGGGCGTGCCACTCCTCGCCGAGATCGCGCTTGACCCCGCCATCTCGCACGCCAGCGACACCGGCGACCCGGTCGCGCTGAGCGAGGGGCCCGACGGCGTCTTCACGACGCTGGCTCGCCAGGTCGTCGACCAGGTGGCCCCACCCGCCGGGGCGGCGAACTGCTCGGCCCGCCTCCTGGACGCGAT